>JABLXD010000008.1 GCA_013178285.1 Methanofastidiosum sp. | reverse complement strand
CATTGATCAAATGCTAAGTACCAAGTACCTAACCCTTGGCGAGAAATCAACTTTTATTTATGATATCCCTTCTTTCCTACCCCCTCAATTTTCTGAAATTTTTTTATTCCTCTTCAAAGGGGATTTGCTGGCACCCTTTACTTCATTCCTATTGGGTATGATCTATGTCTTTGGCGTTGCAATTCTATTCTTTCTAGTTGAATCGATGTACCGAGGTAAAGATATTAGTCATTTAGGATTTTTGAAAACTTTCCCAAAAATAGTAATTTCGAGTATACTAACTGTCATTTTAATAGTACTTGGTACAATGGCGTATGTTTTGCCTGGAATACTCTTAGTTTATCTCCTTTTTTATGTCGTGCCGGAGTCGACCTCTAGAGCAGATTCATTATTTACTAACATTAAAAATGGAATTTTACTTGTCTTTAAACATCCCGACTATACTTTGGGCCTTCTTGCTGTTATAACGGCCACCATATTTTCATTAAATTACATACTGCTACACTTAAATGATCTTGGAGTTTTAGGTGAAAGGAGTATATTCCTTGACCTTATCTTTATCTTGATTAGGGGAATTGTATATACATGGGCTTTAGTTTCTAACATGGTTTCTTACATTAGGTTAGAGAGCCAATAATATTTTCAACTTCATTTTCAATCTCTTTTATTAATGTTTCATAATTCTCTACCAAACTACCCCCACCTTGTGAGAAGTTTTCCCTTCCCCCTCCTTTGCCTCCAAATCTAGCCAAAATAGAATTTAAGAGGGGCCTCATATCGTATTCTATATCCTCTGACCTACCACAAACGACAAATGTTCCATCGTCAATTAAAAATAGCACTAAAAAAGTCTTTGATTGAGTTATTATCTCTCCAGCCTTTTTAATCAGAATCTTTCTATCAATTCCTTTCAATACTTCAAAGTATAGTTTTACACCTGAGATATCTTTAGGCGAAATCGACTCAAAACTCTTCTGAGAAAATTCAGCTAGATTCTGCCTATATTTTTCATTATCTTTCAATAAATTAGTTATAGTTCTCTCAACATTTTCAGGTGCGGATTGGAGAATTTCCATGGACGCCAGAGCAATTTTTGATAGCTTCAATGCCTCTTCTTTGGCTTTTTCAGCAACTTCAAACTCTAACCTGTAAGACTCATCTCCAGTTTTATTTACCTTAGTTAATAGAAAAAAGTCAATTTCTTTTGTTGAATTTACATGTTCCCCCGAGCACGCAGCAAAATCATAATTTTCAACTTCGATTATCCTGACTTCTTGAGTTTGAATCCTATCAAGCTTTATTCTTATATCTGGGAATTTTTCAATAACTTCTTCCTTCTTCGAATTGTGGACAATTACTTTCTTATCTTCTAAAATGACATTGTTTGTTAGTTTTTCCGCTTCAAGAAGTTTTTCCCAGCTAAACTCGCCAGGGCATTTTATATAAAGTGCGTTTTTTTCTTCTTTTATAGAAATCTTGTCCAGAGAAACTTCTGGAATAACTTTAGAAAGTGATCTAAAAAATATATGCTCTCCTGTATGTGCTCTCGTGTCCTTCATGGAAAAGGATTGTTAGACTCAAATAAAACGTTTGCTATCCGATCTTTGAAAAGACTAGTTTTATGAAACTTTTTCCCTCTTTTAAGAGTTCTTTCCCAGAATCTGTTATTATATAGTATTTCCTATTTGGCCTTCCGTGCTCTGAATCCTCCCATTCTGAGGTAACATAGCCCCCCTTTTCAAGGTTGTACAGAACAATATAGCTTGTTATCCTAGCCGGTGCAAATGAAAAGTTTTTTTCTATCTCATTTTTAACTTCATAGGCATACATTGGCTTGTTTGACAAAAGACTTAGGATGTATATCCACAGAACTTCAGTTGTTAGCTTTTTTTTGAGTCTATTAAGTGGCATTTATGCACCTTTAATATTTTATGACCATAAACTATTTAAATCTTTATAATACTCTAAAAATATCATGTCATCTTTTAGGAGGTACCTATATGGGAGAAATTAGGGTTGCAATTGCTGGACTTGGTAATTGTGCTTCATCACTTGTTCAAGGAATTGAATATTATAGAAACAATGGCACAAAACAGGTAATTGGTTTGATGCATGAGAATTTGGGGGGCTACAGACCACATGACCTTAAATTTGTCGTTGCATTTGATATAGATAAAAGAAAAGTTGGAAAGGATATAAGCGAAGCTATATTCCAAAGCCCAAACTGCACGAAAACTATCTACAAGGACGTCCCAAATTTAGGGGCAAAGGTAATGATGGGCCCTGTCCTAGATGGATTTGCTGCCCACATGGACAACTATTCTGAAGAGAAAAGATTTATAGTTTCAGATGAGAAGCCTTGTGACGTTGTTTCTGAACTAAAGAAACACAAAGTAGATGTTCTTATAAATTACATGCCAGTTGGCTCGGAAAATGCAACAAAGTTCTACGCCGAAGCTGCACTTGAAGCAGGCGTTGCATTTGTTAACTGTATGCCAGTTTTCATTGCTTCAAATGATGAATGGGCAAAAAGATTCGAAGAGAGAGGCATACCAATTGTTGGGGACGATATCAAATCTCAACTTGGTGCAACAATTGTCCACAGAGTTCTTACTAAACTATTCCAAGACAGAGGAGTAATTGTTGATAGAACTTACCAGTTAAATACTGGAGGAAACACTGACTTCTTAAACATGCTTGAAAAGGAAAGATTAAAATCCAAGAAGATATCTAAGACCGAAGCGGTACAATCTCAGCTTGACATACCCTTACATCCAGACAACATCCACATTGGGCCATCTGACTATGTTCCCTGGTTAAATGATAATAAACTCTGTTTCTTAAGGATTGAAGGAAGAGGTTTTGGGGATATCCCATTGAACTTAGAGCTTAGACTTTCAGTAGAAGATTCACCAAACTCTGCAGGTGTTGCAATTGATGCAATTAGATGTGCAAAGCTTGGGCTTGATAGGAAGATAGGCGGGCCATTGACATCAATTTCAAGCTACACAATGAAGCATCCATTGATTCAATACTCAGACTCTGAGGCAAAGATTAAGGTCGAAGACTTTATTTCTGGAAAGATCGAGCGCTAAATTTAAATATCAATTTTTTTTCCTTATTCTATGAAGAAATTAATAACCTTATTGTTAATTTTTGGAATACTTGCTTCTTCTGGCGTTATATTTGCTGAAGAAACTTCTGACCCAGTAATATGGAAATCAAAGATAAATAGCTGGGTACCTTTTGTCACAACAACTTCAAATGGTTCATTTACTGCAGCAAGCTCTCTTGACGGGTCATTTTATATATTTGACAAATCAGGAAATGTTTTATGGACTTATACTCCGGCACATAGAGTAACTTCCATATCACTATCAGAAGATATTTCTCAAGTTTCTGTTGTCACTGGTGAAAGAGTATATGTATACAATTCCTCTGGAGAATTTTTGACCAGTTATAAATCTGTAAAAGGAGGATTCATGACAATAACTCCAGATGGCGAGTATATTGGAGGAAGTTCATCAAATGTGTATGCGATGGTTTACAAGGATGGAAGGCCATCATGGGACTATCGAACAGAAGGCAAGGTTAATGACTTATCTCTTACCCCAGATGGCGAGACACTTGCAGTTGCTTCATCAGATAATCATGTTTATCTCCTTAGATCAGGATTACTCTTATGGAAGCATGATGTCAAAGCCCCAGTAATTTCTGTCGCAGTTACCCCTGATTCTTCATATTTAGTGTGTGGAACAGGAAATTTTGAATTTAAAGAAGGAGAAACTTCCAAGGACTTCAAGATCTATTTATTTGATGGAACTGGAAAACTACTTTGGAGCAAAGTTATAGGTCACACTGTATCTTCCGTCTCAATAACGCCTGATGGATCATATATCGCAATAGGTTCATGGGACAAAAAAGTTCATATTTATTCAAAATCAGGAGAGCACTTAAGAGAATTTAAAACCGAAGGAAATGTCTGGTCAGTTTCAATAACTCCTGACGGTAAAAACGTTGTGGCGGGTTCCACTGATGCATATGTATATTTCTTAGATGTAGAGTCAATGTCTAAGCCTGAGAAGAGCTCATCGTTTAATCCAATTTACATAGCAATTCTTATTTTGATAATTTTCGCAGCCGGGGCTTTAATCTACACAAAGAAACTCAAGAAGAAATAATTTATTTTTTATATTTTTAATATAAATTCAAACTTATAATGATTTAAAATAAGAGTTATAAGAATAAAATATCTGCATCTTTTATTATGTCAAAATCCTTGTCCAGTGTAACTAGAATTAGATTAAAGAATTCTGAAATTTTAAAATTATAAGCATCGTCAAAATCTAAGTCATAGTCTCTTTTCAATTCATAAATATTGGCATATACACTCAAAGGCAACGATAAAATTTTAAATGTAGGCGCTATATCCCTAATAAAAACATTGAAAGCTTCTTCCTTTTCGTATCTAAGTAAAATAACCCCTATTGAGTGTAAAGAAAAATCACTTATGATCACTTCTTCTATATTATGATCTATAAATTCTTTACATTTTCTGCTTTTCTTTGATTCAATAAAATCTCTAGCAGTATATTTGTGTCAAGGAGATACATTAGCGCCACTCTAAAGCCTTGTGCTGAAGCTCGACAGAAGTAAATTCCTCTTTAAGATCTGACAATTTGCCCTGCCACTCAAAAGTAAGTTTTTTTGTTTTTTGTTTTTTGTTTTTATTTCTTGATATAAGAAAGTCAATATAATCTAAAACTTCTTTTTTTAATTCTGGGGAAAGACTCTGGAATTTAGATTGGATATCTACCTCGTTCATGAATTATACTTAGATTTAAAGTATTTATATATTTCTATTTTGCGCAAACAATAAAATTAAATATTAGGTATCAAATAAGTATATGCTAGGCACTTTGTTTGGTGAACTGATGAAAGAATCAGAAAGGAAAATTGATGAGAACAGAGAACAGATTTAAAGGAGCTTGAAGAAGAAAAAGAGAGAAACTTCAAGCAGAATGGGTGAAGAAGAAACCAAATAAAGAGTGGAGCAAACAGCATTCTAATTTTATTAATTCAATGTATTATAATAAAGATTGATTTAAACAAGATCATACATAATTTGACATGCGTCGCACTTGTATACTATTTCTTTTTTCCCCTTATCAGACACTTCTGTCCTAATTAATGGCCTACCACACCTTTCACAGGAGTAGCCTTCTCTTCTAACACGAAGCGAGGGTATCTGTGGCCTTGGAGCTGGAACGGGGTAGTTGTCATAATAAGGGTCGTATTGTGCTCTTGGCCTTTCCATTGGAAGGTAAGTTTCTGGGACATACCTTTCTTCAGGGTAGTACCTCTTTTCATAATATTCTCTTTCCCTTGGTTTTGGCCGTTCCCTTTCAAATTTGGGGAACTTAATTCCCTCTTCTGTAAGGGCGCTACCAACAATTGCCCCAATGAATATTGGGTAGATATAGAATAATGCAGTTATTAACATGTAGAGTTTAGTCCCTGTCGGTATTGCAAAAGGAACTCTCCTAACAATTGCAGGCTCTAAGAAATCGCCTACAATAAAAGATATCACAAGAAATATGATAAAGACGATCAATGCACATAGGGAAAATGCAGCGATAGCGTTTTTTACACCTCTGGATCTCTTGCCACCGACGATGCCTGAAACGATTGGCCCTACAATTGGCGCCCATATCATTAGAATAGTAAGTAGCACCATCCAAAGTGATGACTTTAGGATATTCTCTATGTTATCGTCTGACATCATTGATAATTGATTTTTCCTATTTATAAGTTTTTCCTATCAAAAACGTTATGTACTATTATTATACAGTGGTCGGCATGGAGTACCATAGGCGATATTGAAACTCGTTTTGCAGTTTTCAATAATGATTCGTCATCTTGAGATAGCCCTGTATGGTCTCCCAACACAAAACATATTGTATCTAAATCAAAAGGCATATTTTGGACATCCTCTCCCTCTTCGTGGAGGTAGATTATTTCTGAACCAATTTCAGTAATTACTTCTGAAAAGCTTTTCTTTGATACAAATATTCCAGGCGTTGATTCAGTTTCTTTATCCGTTACTTTTTCTAAAGCTTTTTTAATCAGGCCCCCGGTGCACCTCTCATCTGGACTTAAGTATTTTAGTTTACTTCCAACAAATCTTAAAGTGATAGGTGGATTAGGCTCACCTTCAAGAGTAACTATGAGCTCCGTATCTTTCCTAAGATCATGAGATAGAAAGAATGCCGAGTTAACGCATCTGGCAACGATATCCATTCGCCCTCCATCGCCAGGCAGGTCATTTAGTGAAAAATCCTTTGATGTTTTGGCCTTTGATGCTTTTAAAATGAATATTTTCTTCATAAAAATCAAAAGATTTATTAACAATTTAAGATTATCCAATACGTATGGACAGTCTTGATATAAATATACTTAAGATTTTAAATCAGGACGCTAGAACAAGTTTTTCTGAGATAGCGAGAAGGCTAAGCCACTCTATAACGACAATATCTTTGAGAGTTAAGGCCATGGAAGATGCAGGAATTATAAAAAAGTACATACCTGTTTTAGACTCAGAAAAATGTGGTTATGATTTTACAGCTGTTATCCATCTTATCATTTCTAAAGGAAAGTTAAAAGAGGTAGAGGACCAAGTTAAGACAGAGAGTAACGTAGTCGCAGTATATGACGTGACTGGTGGCTATGATGCAATTATTATAGGACGGTTTAAGAATAGCTCTCATCTTGAAAAGTTTACAAGATGGATCCAATCAATCGATTTCGTTGAAAGTGTTTCAACATCAATTGTTCTAAATATAATCAAAGAAGACATGGAGGTTAAGTTTGACTAGTGATCTTTCAAAGAAACTTTCTTCTTGGCTTCGGGATAGTGTCAATGCCGGAGGTGGAAAAGGAATAGTATTTGGGTTAAGTGGCGGGATTGACTCAACTGTTACCGCTTACCTCTGCAAAGAAACATTTCCTGAAAACTCTCTAGGCCTCATAATTCCTTGCCACAGCAATAAAGCTGACATTGACGATGCAAAGTATGTTGCAAAAGAAATTGGATTAAAATACGAAACTATTGATTTGGACAAAGTTTATAATACGCTGCTCGAATCATTCGGGCACATGAGGGACGATAGAGATATTTCTCTTGCTAACATCAAACCAAGGCTCAGGATGACTACTCTTTACTATTATGCAAATAAGCTGAACTACTTTGTCGTTGGAACTGGAAATAAGAGTGAGCTAACACTTGGTTACTTCACAAAATATGGTGATGGTGGTTGTGATCTATTGCCACTAGGGAATCTGACAAAAAGAAGTGTTTATTCCCTTGCAAAATCTTTGAAAGTATCTGAGAGAATAATTCAAAAGCCACCTTCAGCAGGCCTCTGGAAAGGACAGACTGACGAAGGGGAGCTCGGCATAACTTATCAGGAAATTGATAACTATATTGAAGGAAAAACTGTAAGTGAAAGTGTCAAAGTAAAGATTGAAGAAATGATACTGAAAAGCGAACACAAGAGAAACATGCCAAAAATACCTGATTTCTAAGTGAGTTTAATGTGTGGCATCGCTGGATTTTTTGGATTTGAAGATAAAGAGCTAATAAAGAATATGCTTGATTCCCTTTACCATCGTGGCCCAGATGATCATGGAATTTTCACCGATAAAGATGCTTCAATTGGAAATAGAAGGCTATCCATTATTGATGTATCCGGCGGTCACCAGCCAATGCATAATGAAGATGAAACAGTCTTTGTTGTTTTTAATGGGGCGATTTATAACTTCCTAGAACTAAAAGAAGAGCTAGAAAAGAAGGGCCACAGGTTTTATTCAAATTGCGATACAGAAGTTTTAGTCCATCTCTATGAAGAGTATGGGAAAGATTTTCCTAAAAAACTATTGGGTATGTTTTCATTTGCCATCTGGGATTCAGTTAAAAAGAAGGCCATACTTTCAATCGACCCTGCAGGAAAAAAGCCTTTACACTATTTTTTCAATAATGGGATTTTATTATTTGCATCTGAGATTAAATCTTTACTAAATTATAAGGAAATAAAAGTTGAGCTTGACGGTGTTTCACTTAACTATCTTCTAAATCTCCAGTTTATCCCTTATGAGAGGACACTTTTTAAAAATATAAAGAAGCTTTTACCTGGGCACACTCTAATTTATGAAAATGGAAAAATCACTACCAAGAGATACTGGAAACTAGAAGTAAAAGAAGAAGAAAAACCAATTGAGTATTACGTTAAACAGATTCAGGAGCTCTTTACTGACGCAGTCAGAAGAAGGTTGACATTGTCAGATGTCCCTGTAGGGATATTCCTCTCTGGGGGCATTGACTCAAGCTCTGTTGTTGGCATAGCATCACAGTTTCAAAAGGTAAATACTTACACTGTTGGATTTGGAGAGCCTACAGACGAGCTTGATTCTGCAAGACTTGTCAGCGATTACTTTGAAACGGATCACCACGAGATATTAGTTGAAAATGATCTATTGAAGATTATGCCAGAAGCCGTATATCATTCTGAGCAACCTTCTATAGGGATGTTACAGAGCTACCTTGTATCCAAAGCGGCTAGAAAACATGTCAAAGTTATCCTTTCGGGAATGGGAGGTGATGAGCTCTTTGCAGGGTATGATAGAGATCTCTATATGGAAAAGAATCTTAGATACGGTAAATATATCCCTAAGTTCGTTTCTTCTAAAGGCCTTTTTAATTTGATAAATGGCATGCCGTTTAGACTGGGTCTAAACTATCATGAGTTTTTCAGAAGAGTAAATGCTGTATCACAGCTTAAGGACGTAACAAGATATTATCTCCTTCTAAGAGGTGCTATGAACATAACTAACGAAACAAAAGAATATTTCTATAATGAAAAAATATATGATAATGTCCAAGATGTAGAAAAACTATTTTTGCCTTACTTTTCAAATAATCTTAACATAATAAATCAGAAGCTTTACGCTGAGTTTGAAACTAAATTGCCTTACCACCTTCTCCATATTGAGGATAGAATGGGGATGGCAAACTCTCTAGAATCTAGGGCACCACTTCTTGATAAGGGGCTTGTTGAGTTAGCATTTTCTATGCCAAGAGAGTACAAGTTGCAAAATGGCATTACAAAGTATGCATTCAGGCTTGCCATGAAAGATACCCTGCCAAAAGAGGTCTTTTCAAAACCAAAATGGGGATTTGCAGTAAATCCATATTATCAGTTTAGGAAGGATCTAAAAGACTATGCAGAAGGGATCCTTGATGATAAAATACTGGAAGAAGTTGGGATTAACAAAAAGATAATTTCTAGAATACTATCCGCAAAACCAAATCCAAAATTAAGGTGGTATTATAATTATTTGTGGAACATTGTGATGCTTGTGCTTTGGTATAAGATATTCATTGAAAAAGAGATTCCTAAGAATCTAACTTAGTTAAAGATAAAAGGAGTTTTTCTTAAATAAATCCAAGTGATTGTTTGAATATTTTAGTCTTTGGAAAGATGAGCGACCTAAAGCTTTCAATGAAGTTAGAGCCAATCTATAATATTTCCGCAATTGAAAAGATAATAGTATTACGTGGAGGAGAAGGTCCAAAGATAAATAAGACAATCTATGCAAATATCCCCAATACCAAAATTATAAGGGATATTTTTAGAATCTTTAAAGGAATAACTTTAGGGAAAAAATACAAGACTAAGCTCGTAATTAGCTACTATCTGGTCCCACATGGAATAATCGGATATTATGTCTCAAGAGTGATTGGTGCAAAGTTCTGTATTTCAATCATAGGTGATTTACGGTATCATCTAAATTCTCGCTTCCTTGGAGGATTCTATCTTAGAGTCCTAAAAAGTTCTGATTTTATTATGGTAACTGGTGCTAAGAGTAGAAATATTTTGATCGAAAATGGTATCAAAAAAGATAAGATATTCATTCTTCCAAATGTTATCAATATGGAGGATTATATTCAAGATAACACAGTTTATAAAGAGTATGATATTTCTTTCATCGGAAGATTAACATATGTTAAAAGGCTTGATATTTTCTTCAAAGTAATTTCTGAAATTGTCAAAGAGATGCCAGACCTTAAAGTTGCAATGATTGGAGATGGAGAAGATTTAGAAAAATGTAGGTCATTAGTAAAAAGTCTTTCCTTAGATAGTAATGTTGTATTTTTGGGATTTAGGAAAGATATAAATCATTTAATCAATAAATCTAAAATTTTATTACTCACCTCCGAATCTGAAGGAATGCCTTCTGTTATTATTGAATCTATGGCATGTGGAGTTCCAGTTATATCAAGTGATGTAGGGGATGTAGGGGATATAATCCAAGATGAAGAAAACGGCTTTTTAATAGATAAATTTGATGATGTTGGTGCCTATACAGATAAAATAATAAAAATACTCTCAGATAAGAAAGTTTATAAGAAAATGAGCGAAGAATCATTAAAAGTGAGAAGTGTTCATTCTGTTGAGAATGCTAGTAAAATATGGGAAAAAATATTTTCAAAGGTGGCTTGATGCTAAAGGACAAGATCAAAAATAAAAATGCTACACTCTGTATCATCGGTCTCGGCTATGTTGGCCTTCCAACTGCTATTTTTTTTGCAGAGAAAGGGTTTAATGTTATTGGTGTTGACAAGAAAAAAGAGATAATTGAAAAAGTTAACAAAGGTATTTCTCATCTTGGTGAGCTCGGGCTTGACGAGAGATTGAAGAAAGTTGTTTCTGAATCAAAGTTATATGCCACTTCAAATACAAAAGACGCAGTTTCAAAAAGTGATGTTTCCATATTAATTGTTCCCACCCCCATAACTAAGGACAAAGAACCTGATCTATCTTATGTTGAATCTGCTGGAGAGGAAGTAAAAGAGGGATTAAAAAAAGGTCAGCTTATTATCCTAGAATCTACAGTGTATCCTGGTGTAACAGAGGAAGTGTTGCAGCCTATTTTAGAGTCAACAGGCCTAAAAGCCGGAATTGATTTTGGACTGGCATATTGTCCTGAAAGATATAATCCTGGAGATTCGGAGCACACAATTGAGAATGTTAAAAGAATTGTCGGCGGAATAAATGACGAGTGGGGAGAGATTACAAAAGATCTATACGCACATGTTATAAAAGCAGGAGTTACAAAAGTTCGAGATATCAAAACGGCCGAAGCTGCAAAAGTCATTGAAAATATACAAAGAGATTTAAATATTGCCCTCATGAATGAATTATCTTTGATTTTTGAGAAGATGGGTATTGACATAATGGATGTAATAAAAGCTGCAAGCACTAAATGGAACTTCAATGTTTACTACCCCGGTGCAGGCGTAGGTGGGCACTGTCTCCCGGTTGACCCATATTACCTTGTTGCAAAGGCAAGAGGGCTTGGATATCACTCTAAGGTAATTACTGCAGGTAGAGCAATAAATGATCATATGCCTCACCATATATTTGAGCTTTTGAGAGATAGCTTAAATGATGTGGAAAAACCTGTTAAGAATTCTAAGATTGTAGTATTAGGATTTTCATATAAAGAGAATGTTGGTGATGCAAGGGAAACTCCTGTAGAACATCTTGTTGAAGAGCTATTAAAATCAAAGGCAGATATAACAGTTGTTGACCCTTATGTTGAAGAAGATTTCATGAAATCTTTTGGGGTTAGAGTTGAAAAGGATCCTTACAAGGCATTGAAAAATGCAGATGGTCTTGTTCTAATGACTGGGCACCAGATGTTTAGAGAACTTGATTTGGAAAAAATAAAGAAAATAATGAATACCTCTATCATCATTGACGGCCGAAGAGTTTACGATAAAGAAAAGGTCTTAAAACTAGGATTTAAGTATAAGGGTGTAGGTGCTGGATATTAAAAATAAAAAAATTGTTGTTACTGGTGGGGCAGGCTTCATAGGGTCAAATATAGTCCACAGTATTTACAAAGATAACGAAGTTACTGTAATTGATGATATCTCCACTGGAAATTTTGAAAACATTGTTGATTTAGTAGAAGAAAAATCAATTAATTTTGTGAAGGGTTCTATAACAGATCTAAGAATATTGCAAGAATGCTTTTCTGATGTGGATTATGTTTTGCATCAAGCTGCTATACCAAGTGTTCCCCGAAGTGTAAAAAATCCTATTGCCACAAACAAAGCAAATATAGGTGGCACCTTGAATGTACTAGTTGCGGCAAGAGATTCTAATGTCGAGAAAGTTGTCTTTGCCTCATCTTCCTCAGTTTATGGAGATACGCCCACTCTCCCAAAAATAGAGAATATGTGCCCTTCTCCACTTTCTCCTTACGCCATTTCAAAACTATGTGGGGAAAACTATTGTAAGGTATTTTATGAAATTTATGGACTTAGAACTACCTCACTTAGATATTTCAATGTATATGGCCCCAGACAAAATCCAAAATCAGAATATGCTGCAGTGATACCGAGATTCATATCATCAATAATGAAAGGTAGTCCAATAGATATATATGGAGATGGAGACCAGACACGGGACTTCACTTTTGTTGAAGATGTTGTAAATGCAAATCTATTGTCATGTGAAAGCAAAAAATCGGATGGAAAAACATTGAATATCGCTGGGGGAAAGAGAATTTCTGTAAATGATTTGTCCCAGAAGATAGCGAAAATGCTTGGAATAGAGGTCGAAATTATTTATAGGGAACGAAGAGAAGGGGATGTAAAGGATTCATTAGCGGATATTTCTCTGGCCAGAGCCCTAATTGATTATACTCCTAAATACTCCTTAGATAACGGTCTTAAAAAAACAGTTGAGTTTTTTAATAAAAAAGATTAATTCAACATGTAATTATCATACCATAGTTCTAAGGCGTATAGTGACCAGTAAGTATTATGATGGTACTTGATTTTCTTATAAAAATCTTTTATAAAAATTTTATCTTCCAAGAGATTAGATGAATCAAATTTCCTAACTATTTCTCCCATCAGTTTTGTTTCTATCCAGTGGGAAATGGGAACCCCATATCCTCTTTTCTCACGATTTACAATCTCATTGGGTAGATATTTTTCACCTATCTTTTTGATAATGTATTTTTCATTTCCCTTGTTGATCTTTAATTCATCAGAAAGAGAAAAAGAAGCTTCGATCAATCGATAATCCTGGAAGGGTACCCTCTCTTCAACTGCAAATGCCATCGTCATCCTATCTGATTTTTGATTGTATGACTGTAAAAGAGTATTAATATCTATATACTGCATTTTATTAATTGTCTTTTTTAATTCATAGTTTGCGTGACCTAGGTAGTTTATTTTTGGGTCAGAATAATCAAAATTAGAGATATTTTTTATTTCGCTAGGTGAAAGCCATAAATGAGTGGATGCCTGTAGCTCTTCTATCCCTTTCTTTGCCTTATTTATCATCCTGATTTTTTTTCTTTTCGAAGAGCTACCAATCTCAGGTATTTTAGGAATATACTTAGAATATTTTACAAGTTTTGGCTGGTAGCGGTACCATTTGTATCCCCCAAATACTTCATCCCCACCTTCACCTGCAAGGGCCACTGTAACATATTTTTTTGCAAGTTTTGATACAAAGTAATTTGGTATTGTCCCACCTTCGGCAATTGGATCATCGTAGTGCCAGGCAATATTATTAATTTCCTTGATAACTTTATCAATTTCAACAGTGAGCTCATGGTGAATTGTGCCTAGGTGGTCTGACACTATCCTTGCATATTTTGACTCAGAATAAACTTCATCACCAAAGTTAACATTGAATGTGTGATATTCATCAATATATGGCCTAGAGAGGGCAGTTATAATACTTGAGTCGATTCCTCCAGATAAATAAGAGCCTACAGGGACATCTGCAATCAATCTTCTTTTCACTGAATCTTTTAGAAGTGCTTCGACTTCATCAATGTCTGCTTCAACTATATTTTCAACTAACTGCCAGAATTTACCCTCAGTAATAGTTTTCTTTTCTAGGTCAAAAATCAAGTATGTTGCAGGCGGAAGTTGTTTTATCCCTCCTATCAAAGATTCGTCTAACGTGTAGCCGTACATTAGGTAAAAAGCAAGAGAATTATAATTAATAACTTTAGGGATATTGTGGGCTAGAATGGCCTTAATTTCAGAGCTAAAAATGAATTTATTGCCATCAAAACAGTAGTATAATGGTTTTACACCCGTTCTATCTCTTGCAAGAAGAAGCTGTTTTTTATTAGAATCATAAATGCAAAAGGCAAACATGCCGTTTAACTTTGATAGCATTTCTTTTCCGTGCTCTTCATAAAGATGGATTAGAACTTCAGTATCTGTTTCTGATTTGAACTTGTGATTATTAAGACATTCTTTTAGTTCTTTGAAATTATAAACTTCACCGTTATAAACAATCCAGATATCTCCATTTTCGTTTGACATCGGCTGGCTTCCAGCAGTTGATAGATCTATTATCGAAAGCCTAGTTTGACCTAGAGATACCTTTGAATCAATATAATGACCGTTCGAATCAGGGCCTCGGTGCTTTAATAAATGATTCATCTTTTTGATAAGATTTTTGTCCTCAAAGTTAAAGCCGTTGATTCCACACATTAAAACTAATGATAAATTGCTCAATAAAAGATTATTGTTTTGAAATTACTTCTTGCCCATTATAATCATATATGAGCTAATATATTTATTGTTGATTCCAATAATCGATAGGATAGAATCCAAGAATATACAGAATATCTTTGATATTTTATTGTTCAATATTTTATATATTTTTTTCCTTTGAGTATCGCCAGGATTTATATTGTTCAAATTAAAATTGTAAAGGTAGTACATGTCAAGAATTTTAAGGCCACATTCAGAATAGCTTTTTGAAAGATCATCTAGGTTAAGGGGATTATGCAATTTGTAAATTTCCTCGTTAAAATATTTCTGCAGTTTTCCGTAAAAGCTCCCCATGTTTGGAATTCCAGTGATTAAGATGCCATCTTCTTTTAATACAGATGAAAAGATATTTATTATTTCATCCGGATTTTTGAAATGTTCCACGACTCCAAATGAGAAAGCCATGTCATATCTATTTTCCATTTCTTTGGGGATATCAAAAAAGTCTGAGCACGCAATATTAAAATTTTTAATATTTTCTTCTTGTAAAATTTTTTCACATAGTTTGCATCCTTTTTTTGAATAGTCTATACCTTCTACCTGAAATCCATATTCCTTAGCTAAAAAAGGAAGCCATGGCGAATTTGCACAACCAAGTTCCAGTATTTTTGCACCTTTTGGAAGTTTAGATAATACGGGATTTATTTTCCTGAAGACTTTTCTATAGTGGTAATTTTTTATACATGTCTTAAAATTTGATGATTTGATATCTAATCTATTGTATTTATTTTCATTACCCCACACATCTTCCCAATAATCTTTAGTTGTCTTTTTGTTTGCTTCCATAAAGCTCACTGATTATTGCTTCTAATTTTCCAACAACGTACTCAACTGAATGATACTTTTCAACATAATGTCGACTTTTTTTACCTAATTCAATTCTCTTATTTTTATTATCCATAAGCTGTTTTATTTTTTCTTTTAGATTATCCGGATTAGCATTGACTATGGGGCATTCATCCCATATTGGATTTTTCTCAAAAAGATTTTCCCTCAAATAACAAAGAACAGGCTTCCCATATGCCATAGCTTCAATTGCAAACCTGCCGTAGGCCCCTATTATAAACTGGTCAGCTATAATGTCTGATTTTTTTATGGCAGATATCACCTCTCCATGCGGCCTTCCTTCAAGGATAGTTAATTCTATGCCATTTCCTTCTTCTTTTAAACTGTTTATAGATTCAATCAGGTATTTTGTTCCTTTTAGTTCTCTATGATTAGTTGCATGCAATATTTTTATTTTGTCGTTATTAGTTTTATAGATTGGCATAATAGATTCTGTATCAATACATCTCATGTGAAAATAGCTATCAACTCGGGTGAGATACTCCACCTGATCAAGAGCGCTAATAATATGGTCTGCCCACTTTTCACAATAACCCCTATTTTTAGAAATATAATTCTCATCTACTTTAGAATAATTTGGAGATTTTTCATAGCCTTCAATTATGCTGTATTTGTAGCCTTTTGAGGAAAGTGTCATCCTAGGCGTCATTATATCTCCCCCATAGCTATTAAGAATAATCAGCTTATCCATTTTTTTAAGAAGTGGTAGTTCAAGCCAATTAAGAAGAACATGTCTATCAAGTATCCTCCCTTTAAAAGGCATGATAAATAAATCATATCTGTTAATCGCCCAAAGGAATATGATGTATTCTTGGATATATGAAGGTAAAAATCCAATCAATTTAATGGTGTCATAGTCGATTATATTTCTCTCATGTTTTGGTACCCTATGGACTAATAAAATAACATCGAATCCTTTTTTCTTTAGGCCGTCCCTTATTGCCACCCAATTATTTATCGGCATTGTGCCCATAAAGATAGAAGGCTTTGATTTTTTATTTTTATTAAAATATTTTGTTAGTTTAATTATGGGGAGAGCGACTAGGATAAATGGTAAAAATAATATATCAGAAATTAATCCCAAAAGTATTTTGATTTGTCTTTTCATTGGTATAACCATTATTAATTACTTGATTTCAATATGAATAATTAGTATAAAAGAGTTATATTAAGATTTTTTCTAAATCTTTTCTCTCGGGATATGTTATCAAGACAGCTCTATGGACTCCCTGGAAAACAAATAGACTTCCAGCCGCAACAGCCGAGGCCCCACCGATTTTTACTGCTTTCTCAAAATCTTCTATTTTTCCGGCCCCGCCTGACGCTATTACAGGTATCCCGACTTCGCTTGAAATATATCTTATTAGTTCTATATCATAGCCCTCCATGGTGCCATCTCTATCCACTGAATTAAGAAATATTTCTCCAGCACCAAAATGTTCAACAGATTTGGCATAATCAAGTGGATCTAAATTAGTTGTTTTCTTATTTAGATAATCGTATACTTTGTACTTTCCAAGAATATTTTTCTTAACATCAATTGAAACAACGACACTTTGGCTACCATATATATCGGATATTTCATTTATAAGACCTTGATTTTTTAAGGCCGTCGAATTTAAACAAACTTTTTCAAATCCAGAGCTTAGTATTCTACTAACATCTTCTAAATTTTTTATCCCACCACCATAACTCATCGGCATGAAGGCTTCTTTACCTATTCTGTTTAGCAGTTCGAAGTTAGGAGATTTATTTTGTTTACTTGCCTCAATATCAAGTATCAATATTTCATCTACTTCTTTTTCATTGAATATTTTAACGGCGTTTATTGGGTCTCCAACATATTTTGGATTGCTGAATTTCATTGTTTTTACAAGGCCCCCATTCTTTAGGAGTAAACACGGCAAGACCCTTGTTTTAAGAATTATATTTACATCTCCACAAAGTTTTTCATTAATTTAAGGCCAAATTTATGGCTTTTCTCAGGATGAAATTGAGTTCCCATAATATTATCTTTCTTAAACGACGAGACAAAATCAATCCCATAGTTTGTAGTTGAGAGTATATCTTTCTCATCGTTACATTTTACATAGTACGAATGCACAAAATAAAATCTAGGCTCTTCATACATCTCTTTGAATAACGTGTCTTGATTTTTTATATCTAGGGAATTCCAACCCATATGTGGAATTTTTAGGCCATTATTCTTAAAATTAAATTTTAGAGTAACTGCATCAATCCACGAAAGACCCTTTAGCTCTCCTTCTTCACTTGATTTTGTCATGAGCTGCATACCTAGACATATACCTAGTATTGGGATTTTTTCTTTGAGAACTTTTTTATCTAATATTTGCCTTAGATCTCTATCCTCAATATTTTTTACCCCTGTATCAAAGGAGCCGACGCCTGAGAGAATTAATTTATCTGCGGATTCTATTTCCTCGTGATTTGATGAGCAGACTGCTTTTTCTCCTGCTTTTTTTATCATGTTTACTATAGACCCAATGTTTCCAATCCCATAGTCAACTATTACTATCATTTAATTCTCCATAGACTACTTTTTTTTGTAAATTTTGTAGTATAAATTTTTGATGTAGGCCCAGAAACTAGATTTCTCATAAGAGGGATAATCCCAAAACGTTTTTGTTTTAGCATTCATAATTTGATTGAATTGATCTTCCTCGATTCCAAATTTATTTATGAAAAACTCCTTATCTTCTTCTAGTAATTCAATACTTGGGTATGGATCTTTTGTAAGTTCTTGTAATGCGTAATCCCTTGTAATTTGATTGGATATTATTAAACTTGATAGGTGTGCTCTTCTTTTGTCAAAATTAAATTTAACAGGTAGAATGTATCCTTGAAAGAATCTAGTGTATATGGATTCATAGTGCTTTCCGCCGTAATTTCGCCAATCTAATTCTTTTTCAATAATATTTACTGCATCTTTTTTGACGTAATCAATATAATTTAAGAGATGGACCCATTTGATTTTTCTTATTTTCACATCTATAAAGAGATCAAGCATGCTCTGATGCGGAAAAGTTTTTAGTTTTTTTGATCCGAATCTTTTTTGGATATTCTTAATATATTTCCAGTCAGAGTGCCCATGAGACCACAAAGCAGGCAAAATTGATTCAGTTCCAAGATTGGTACCGGCTAGTATATATTTTACATTGTGCTTTCTTGCAACTTGGTAAAGGGCAGAGCATATTGCATGGTCAGTTGGTATCTCTGAATCGGGTGTGGATGCCTTTAAGAATGCCATTTGTAAATCCTTAAATTCATCCCAGTCTATGACATAAGTGTAAAGGTCTATACCCAGATTCTTTACTATATTCTCAATATTTTTAACTGACAACTCTGAGTTCCAGCCGTTGTCCAAGTGTACTGCAAGAGGTCTTAATCCCAATTTTACAACTATGTATGCCGCATAGGTACTATCTGTACCCCCACTCAAGCCAATTACACAGTCATATTTCTTTCCTTTGCCTTTTTCTTTGATTTCTTCTGCTAATTTCTCTAGTGATTTCTTCTTTTCATCAGGACTAAGTGAATATGGGGGCATATTCATTAGTAATTCGGCACGCTTGCAGTGGTTGCATACTCCATTTTTATCAAAGACTATCTCTGGATCAGTTGTGTCCATAACACATCTTGTACATATCTGGTAAGGTCTTTCTTTAGTAATCATTAATACACCTAAAAATACATAAGGAGTTACAGCTTAGTATCATTCATTATTTTATCTAATGCTTTTTTTAAGCTTTCTTTATGATTTTTGGCATAAAATCCTTCATGTAACTGTTTTATTTCTTCTTTTGATTTAGGGCCCCAAGTTTGTATTAATTTAACAAATTCTTCAGGCGTGTCTACAAATCTTGTTACATCCGGATTAGATAGTATTTCAGAATAATATTTTTTTGATTCGTTCTTAATGTTGATTAGAATGTTTGGAACACCCAAAGCAGGCGCTTCTATTGCACAAGTCGAGTATACCGTTGAATGAAAATCAGAATATTTGATAGTTTGATACACGTCAAGGTCTTTTATAATAATTATGTTCTTTGGGAAATAATAATTACTATAATCCTTAGTTATGTCTCTTGGTATAAAAATAAATAGAACTTCAGGGATTAAGAGAGCAGATTCTTTGAGAAATTCTATTAATTCAGCTTCTACAGTATACTGAGAAGAAACGGCTATAATTTTATTGTATATGCCCCTATATTCTAAAAAATTAGAATCAATTTCTAATGGAAGCTCATATTCATTATTAATAAAATCAATGTACATGTTCCCAGTAGGGAACACATTTTTTTTATCAATAAAATAATTATTTTGAGTAAATATTTTATTCATGTTGCCCCCTAATACAAAAAGATATTCTGGAAAAAAAGACTTATCTAGATCAACAAATAGATTATATGCTGGATGTTTAGAATCAATGCTACCGTGTTGTAATTCAATGACCTTAATCCCACAAGTCCTAGAGGCATGAATCAACGATTGGTATATGGTATCATAATAACTACTTATGAAAATTAATTTTGGTTTGTATATCTTTAAATAAAATTTGAATATATTTGTGTATACAAAAAATTTATTTGAAATACTATTGTAGTCTATATCCAAGCCGTATTGGCTATTTATTTGCTTCAATATATTTTCATTTAGAATTAATAATCTTTTTTTAAATGGATAAAAATAACATAAAAAACGGAATATGTCAAGTGAGATAATGTTTTTATTTAATCTTTGAGATAATTTAAAATGAAATCCTGAAGCGGGATTTTCTACTAACAAAGTATTATTTTCACCAAGAAATTTAATAATAGAATGAGCTAGTTTATTAAAATATTTATTGTCAATTAATCGTAGTTCCATTGTATCAGAGAAAATTAAATAATCGTATCTTCTAAATAAATTCGTAAATCCATAAAATATATTGTTGAGCCTATTTTTTTTATTTGATAATGAAATACATTCTTGTTCTGGAACATCCAATATATATTTATTTAAATAAGCAAATGCATAGTGAATTCTAAGGAATGGCCAAATTTGTGTATCGTCCACTTTAATTGAACTAACATCAAATTCAGTTTCAATTTTTTTTATAAATTCTATATCATCCATATTATTCATTAGAAATTAAAATATAGATAAGATATATAAATTTATATGGAGAGATTATAATATAAATAATATATATTTTAATGGGGCAGTCCTATGAACAAGAGCCGACAAATAATTTGTTTAATACCTGCACGAGGTGGCAGTAAAGGCCTAAAACGTAAAAATATAAAATTATTTGCAGGCGAACCGTTAATTGCTCATACCATTAAAGCGGCTATTAACTCTAAATTAATTGATAAAGTTTATGTTAGTACGGAAGATGAAGAGATATCCCAAATATCCAAGAATTACGGTTCATTAGTTATCAAAAGACCAAAAGAACTTGCGAGAGATGAAACAAAAACAATTGAAGTTCTAGTGGATTTTTTAAATAATCTCAATCTTAATAATGATAAAATAATTATTCTTCTTCAACCGACTTCTCCATTAAGAACTACAGAGGACATAGATAATGCTATTCGGATATTCTTAGAAGGTAAATGTGAATCTGTTATAAGTGTTTGTAATCTTAATCATTCACCCTTATGGTCTTTTAAATTAGAAAATAATTATTTAAAATCCTTTTTTAATCAAGATTACTTAGAAAAAAGAAGACAAGAATTACCGTCTTTGTATACCCCCAATGGCGCAATCTATATTTCTACTCCAAAAATTTTAAATCAATATTTAAGTTTTTTTGAGATAAGATTATTCCATATCTTATGCCTTTTGAAAGAAGTATAGATATAGATTCTGAAGAAGATTTTAACTTGGCAGAAATCATATTTAAATATAGGTTAATCCAAACATAATTAATGAAAAACTTTAATATTGATGGGAGCCTAGTAGGGGATAATTCCAGATGCTACATCATTGCAGAAGCAGGGGTCAATCATAATGGCGATGTAAATATTGCTAAAGAATTAATATCAGAAGCCTCGAGAATTGGTGCAGATGCAATAAAATTTCAAACTTTTTATGCTGATGATTTACTTATAGAGAATACCGGAAAAGCCAATTATCAAAAAACAAATGAAAATGATAAAGAAACTCAATATGAAATGATTAAAAAACTAGAATTAAATCAAGATGATTTCATTGAACTTTATGAATATTCCCTACGAAAGAATATTACTTTTTTATCTTCTCCGTTTGATCTAAAAAGTGTCGACTTTTTGGATTCTACTGGTATATCGGCATTTAAAATAGCTTCAGGTGAAATTACAAATATACCATTAATTGAACATATTTCATCGAAAAAAAAGCCGATTTTACTTTCAACAGGTATGTCTAATCTAGATGAGATAAGAAGTGCAATTAAAGCTATCAAAAAAAGTATAGATAATATAATACTTTTACATTGTATATCTTCTTATCCCACCAAATACGAAGACGCTAACTTAAGAGTAATAAAAACTTTAAAATCTGAATTTAATTTACCTGTTGGATTCTCTGACCACACTATTGGTATTACAGTTCCGATTGCAGCAGTTGCCTTAGGTGCTTGCATAATAGAAAAACATTTTACTATAAGCAAGAAATATGAAGGCCCAGACCATAAAATCTCATTAGATCCAGAAGAATTTAGAAATATGATTGATAGTATAAGAATTGTGGAAAAAGCTTTGGGGAATGGAGTAAAAGTTCCGACTAATGAAGAGGAAGAAATGAAGAAAATAGTTAGAAAAAGTATTGTTTCAAAATATGACCTTGCAAAAGGAACCATAATAACTAAGGATTTAATAGACATAAAAAGACCTGGTATAGGCATTGAATCAAAATATATCCAAGATATACTGGGGCGAAAAACTGTAAAAGAAATAAAAAAGAATCAATTATTATCGTGGGACTTGATATCGTGAAAAGAAAAATTCTTTACATAACTGGTTCTAGAGCAGATTATGGCTTAATGCAGTCAGTTTTAAAAAAAATCGATTCCCATCCGAACCTAGAATTAGAGATAATAGTTACGGGTATGCACATTATGAAAGAATTTGGAATGACTATAAATGAAATTAAAAAAGATAATTTTAAGATGCGTGTCATAGAGTCTATATACGAGAAAGACAACAAAGAATCAATGGCAATTTTTATTGGAGATTTAATCAAGAAATTAGTAGAGGCCATAAATAAAATTAAACCGGATTTTATACTTCTTTTGGGAGACAGGAGTGAGATGCTCGCAGGCGCAATAGTCGGTGCCTATTTATCTATACCAGTGGCACATATACATGGTGGAGAAATAACTGGAAATATAGATGAATCGGCTAGACATGCGATAACTAAGTTATCAAATATTCATTTTGCAGCAACTGAAAAAAGTGCTGAAAGAATAATTAGAATGGGAGAAAATCCAAAATATGTTTTCATTGTAGGGGCTCCAGGATTAGATGACATATTAAACAATCAGCTAATAGAGTCAGAATTAATTTCTAGTAAATACGGACTAGAATTATCCAAGCCTCTAATATTGGTTATTCAACATCCTGTTACCTCAGAAATTAAAGACACATCTACTCAAATTCGTGAAACTTTAAATGCTATTTCAGAATTAAATTACCAAACAATTGTTATCTATCCAAACTGTGATGCCGGTGGAAGAAAAATAATTGATGTTATTAAAAAATATAAAAATAACAATAAGATAAAGATTTATGAAAATATTCCGCGAAACGATTATTTAGCTATATTAAAAACAGCAAGCGTAATTGTGGGGAATTCGAGCAGCGCTATAATTGAAGCTCCTTCTTTTAAAATACCAGTAATTAATATAGGGTCAAGACAAAAAAATAGAGAGAGGTCTAAGCACATTATTGATACAGATCATAATAAAGAATCGATTAAAAATGCTATTATTTATGTATTGGAAAACAATGATTTCAAAGAAAGTATGAAATATATAAGAAATCCGTATGGAGATGGAAAATCAGGAGATAGAATAGTTAAAATTCTATCTGAGATTTATATTAATAATGATTTACTTATAAAACAATTTAAAGATTAGAGGTACATTATTGCCATATGTATTGTAAAATAGATTTTTTGTCCTAAATTTATTAATTAATATTAAATAAATCAAATATTTGTCCAATATAATCCCATAATACTTATAAATCTAAAATTAAATAAAAAATAAGGTGTTTATTATGATACGATGCAAAAAATGCGTTATGCCGGATACAAAGCCGGGTGTAGTTTTAGATAAAGAAGGAATATGCCAAGCTTGTAGGCATTCCGAAAAAAAGGCTAAAATTAATTGGGATAATAGAATGGACGAATTGAAAAAATTGTGTGATAAGTATAGGGGCATAAATGGCGATTATTATGATTGCATAATAACTGTTAGTGGGGGGAAAGACAGCCATTTTCAAGTTTATATAATGAAAGAAGTAATGAAAATGAATCCGTTACTAGTAAATGTGGATAATTTTGGTTGGACTGAAACTGGAAGGCATAATTATTATAATATGAGCGATGCTTTTGGTTGTGATATACTTTCTTTATCCTTGAACCGAAAAATTGCAAGAAAAATGTTGAGAAAAGCTTTTGAAAAATTAGGGTCTCCGACTTGGTATTGGGACAGAGCAGTTTATGTTTACCCAATTAGAATTGCAATCAATATGAATATTCCCCTTATTGTCTATGGAGAAAATGTTGCAGTCGAGTATGGTGGAGTTCAAAAAGAAGAGAGTTATAGTGCCAAGGATCAAATTAATAACGATGTCGTTAAACCGGTAAATCTTGAAGAATGGATTGGCGACGATATAAAAATGAAAGATTTGTACACTTGTGTTTACCCAACAAAGGAGGAAATTGAGAAATCTAAATTAGAGCCCATATATTTAAGTTATTTTGTTCCTTGGGATGGATATAAAAATTATCAAATAGCCAAGAAATATGGATTCAAATCTCTAGGCGACACAGGAGAATGGAAAAGAGAAGGTTACATCGAAGATTATGATCAGATAGATGCACTTGGTTATTTGGTGCATCCATGGCTTAAATATCCAAAATTTGGATTCTCTAGATCTACTGATGTTTGCTGTTACTGGATTAGAAGTGGCAAAATTAGTAGAAAAGAGGCCATAAAATTAGTAGAAGAAAATGACCCAAAACTTGTTGATCCAAAAGCACTAAAAGATTTTCTTGAATTTACGGGATATACAGAAGAAGAATTCTGGACAATCACAGAAAAATTCATTAATCCAAAAGTATGGGAAAAAATTGGAGAACATGAATGGAAATTAAAGGACTCCGAAACAGAACAGATTCTAAAAATTCCACTTTAATTATTTTTTCATCAATTTAAAGCTTAAATTTAAAATGTATTAAGCTAATTATTTTTTATCTTTATTGGGGGAATTAATATGAGATTTAAAAATTGGATTCCGCCAGTTATTGAAAACGGAAAATTAACAAAGTATAATTGGGTAGTCCAAAATTCAAATAATTTTCAGTTGGGATACAGGACGGATATCGGGGCCTTCAGTTATATTAATGCAAAAAATGGGGTTACAATAGAAGATTATGTTCAGGTAGGATCTCATTGCTCAATCTACTCAGTTTCTACTATAGATAATAAAGAAGGCAAAGTTATATTGAAGAAAAATTGTAGAATTGGTAGTCATTCTACTATAATGCCAGGAGTAACAATTGGAGAAAATTCAATAATTGGTGCTTATAGTTTTGTTAAAGATTATATACCTCCATCAGTTTTAGCTTATGGCGTTCCCGCAAAAGTTATAAGAAAACTATCAGAAGAAGAGTTAGAATCTATGGTGAAAGAGTTAGACTAACTATGGGCTGGAGAATACCACTATTTAAGATATTTTGGGATCAAGAAGATGTTAATAGCATCACAGAAGCTATTAAATTGGGAATGTACTGGACAGAAGGTCCAAATGTTGAGAATTTTGAAAAAAGAATATCCGAATATATAGGTGCAAAATACTGCGTTACTTTCAATTCTGGGACTTCTGCCTTGCACAGTTCTCTATTGTCCTATGACATAAAAAACGGAGACGAAGTTATAGTTCCATCCTTTACATTTATTGCAACAGCAAACGCCCCTCTTTTCGTGGGGGCAAAGCCTGTATTTGCAGATATCGAAGAGGATACATTTGGTTTAAATCCTGAGGATGTTAATGAAAAAATCACTGATAAAACAAAAGCTATAATCCCAGTTCATTATGGTGGATGCCCCTGTAATATTAAAGCTTTAAAAGAAATAGCAGAAGACAACAAATTAATTCTTATAGAAGATGCTGCTGAGGCTTTTGGTGCAAGAATTAAGAAGCAAAAAATAGGTACTTTTGGAGATTCTTCAATGTTCAGCTTTTGCCAGAACAAAATAATTACTACCGGTGAAGGTGGGGCAATTACTACTAACTCAAAAGACATATATAATAAATTAAAATTAATCCACTCTCAAGGAAGATCCGAAATAAAGGACTACTTTTTTTCCACTAATACTGCAGACTATGTTAGCCTAGGCTATAACTTCAGAATGTCAAATATTATCGCTTCTTTGGGGATATCACAAATTTCTAAAGCAGACAAATTAATAGAGCAAAGAAGAGATAATTCAAAATATCTAACTTCTAAGCTAAAAGATTATAATGTTAAGTTTATTAATCCCCCAAAAGATTATTTCAACGTTTATCAATTATATACGATTAGAGTTGATAAAACTTTGAGGGATAAACTCATGGGATACTTAGAGAAAAAAGGTATAATGACTAAGATTTATTTTTTCCCGGTTCATAAAACACATTTTTACAGAGATGTTTTAGGATATAAGTGTAACTTAGAAATAACGGAGAATTTGTCAGAAGAAGTTCTTACCTTACCTATGTTTCCCTCATTGGAAAAATTATATATGGATATAATTTCTCGAGAAATAAAAAATTTCTTTAAGGAGATTGAATAAATGGACGAAATTAAAAATTATTACAAAAATAAAATCATACTTGTTACAGGTGGGGCCGGTTCAATTGGAAGTCAACTAGTGAAAGAACTTTTAAAATTCGGCCCTAAATCAATAAGAGTATTAGACAATAACGAAACAGGAGTATTTGATCTTGAAAGAAATCTAAATAATAATTTAATCCGTCCTTTTATAGGGGATATAAGAGATAAAGAAAGATTAAAACGAGCTGTTGAAGGCACACAAATTGTATTTCACGCTGCTGCTTTAAAACATGTCCCCTTGTGTGAATACAATCCATTTGAAGCCATAAAAACTAATGTTATTGGAACACAAAACTTAATTGAGGTTTCAATTGATGAAAATGTCGAAAAATTTATTACTATTAGTACCGATAAAGCAGTAAATCCCATTAATGTTATGGGTGCAACAAAGTTGCTTTCTGAAAGATTAACAATTTCTTCAAATTATTATAAAGGTGAAAAAAGTACCGCTTTATCTTGTGTTAGGTTTGGTAATGTATTAGATACAAGAGGATCAGTTATCCCCACTTTTAGAGATCAGATATTAAACGGAAATGACATCACTATCACAGACCCAGAAATGACAAGATTTATCATGAAGATCTCAGAATCTACAGGCCTAATTTTGAAAGCCGCTAAATTGGCACAAGGAGGAGAGATTTTCATATTAAAGATGCCAGTTGTAAAAATATCTAACCTTGCAGAAGTAATGATTGAAAAACTAAGATATCCCAATTCTAATAAAAATTCAGGGACTAAAATAATAGGAAAAAGAATAGGGGAAAAATTATACGAGGAACTTATGACCGAAGAAGAATCAGAAAATGCCTATGAAGACGAGTATATGTTTATTGTAAAACCTCCTATTCTAGAAATAGCTGAAGATACTAATTACGAAATGCCCAATAATTTTAAAAAAACAACTCTTAAAAACTACAACTCAAAAAATATGCCCCTATTAAGTAAAGAAGAAATAAAGATTTTAATTAATGACTCAATGCCTAAGTAAATTTAAGAAAAACTTAATCTCTTCTTTATTAATTCCTTTTAGGAGATATATAATCCCAAAATACAAAGCAGCACTGACCCCTATTGTAAATAGCAGATCATTAAGATTTATGGGGCTTAGGTAAAAAATCAGTGATGACATTATTACAGAAGCAAGAATACTTTTGATAATGAAACTAAGATTAAAATCAAATCGGATGTACTTTACACAATAATAAATTGTTATGATAAAATTAATTAAAAATGCTATTAAAGTAGTCAAAGCTGCCCCGTTTATCCCAATAAAGGGCACCAATAATAAATTCAGCGAAAGATTTACAATAGCCGATACAGACATTGCTAAACCAGCTATTTTTGTCTTATTATTGATAATTAGAATATTCCCGATAATTCCCTGAAGCCCATATATGAGATAACTAACAGCTGTAAAAGGTGTTATTAAGTATCCAATCGATGCAATCTCAGAAGTTGAAAGAATAGTCAATATCGATTTTGAAAGAATCGACAAACCAAAAACGGAAGGTATTGTAATCAAGAGATAGTACTTCATTGAATATTTTAGAATTTTCTTAACTTGCTCTATATTTTTTTCATCAAAGTACTTTGATAAAACTGGAGGCAATATGAAAGAGAAAGGAGAAGCAAACATTAGAATAAAAGATCCAACTGTATAGCCAGGCGCATAATACCCAACAAAGGCCGTCCCCAAAAAAATAGTAATAATGTATCTGTCACTGGAGTTGATTATCCAATTTGAAAAGTTGCCCGGTAACAAAGGAATACTAAATGATATATACTTTTTGATGTTAGTGAATTTTGGGATAGAAAATCCTATTTTATGCACAACTACTCCCATCATTGAAACGAATACTAACACTTTAGAGATTAATAGGCCAAGTACTGCGCCATAAATTTCATACCCTAGAAAAACAAAATAAGATGCAAAAGAGACAGTTAGAATCATATCTAACAATAGGAAACTAGAGTGTAACCTAATTTTTTGTAATACTCTAAATACGTTCATAGGGAGGTCGATTAAACTTTGGATAAATAGAATGAAAGGTAATATTATGGTCACTGCTAAGTTTCCATTGAACAGTATTTTTGATATTGGAACTGCAAATATAAAGAATAACAAAGATACTAATCCGCTTAGCATCACAACTATCGCCGAAATGGAGTAAAATCCCTCTTGGAATTCTTTTTTATCCTTAGTTGCAGCAAGAAATCTTACTATGGCAAAAGGAAGCCCTAGTCCAACTATCGGTGGGATTAATCCTATTGTGGCGTTGACCTGAACCCAAACACCATATTCTGAAACTGGCATATTTTTGGTCAAAATAGGCACTAGAAGAATTCTTATTATCATAGAAAGGACGCTTGTTATTCCAATTAGTCCTATTCTTTGGGCAAAAAGTTTGTGTTCCTTAGCCAAAGCCTCACTTATTTTTGTTTACACTTTGACATATTTATATATCTATTTAATATTGAATTAATCTGAATATAGCTAAAGAATACCTATAAAATTTTGTATTTCTCTCGTATTTTCTTCAAAGTTACTGGAAAACTAATACTCTATTTTTGATTAAAATCTCTTCTGATGCCATATATTTGGTATATTAAAAATCATGAATTTAATAAAATGAGATATTATTATGTGAATATACTAATTTTGGATAGAACTATTAGAATCTAATAAAAGCAACTAAACATCCAATCAATACCACGATGGAACTTAGAGCAAATCCAAGTCCAGATATCAAAGGATTGCCTAAAACATTACTCTGAAACATTACGATTCCAACTATGCCTATAACAGCTAGAATGCTCAAAATCATTGTTTTTTTATCCATACTTTCCACCCCAATCTTGTTATCCCTCACCCTCGCTTACATATAAATCTTTGTTTTACTTGAATATCTTATCTTCAAAGAACTCAATCATAAAGGATGTCACATCTATCTTGTCATTTAGTAACTTCTCTCTTTCCTGTCTCCATTCACTAACTTTATCATTTTTAATTAATTCAGCTAAAAGTGACATTGCCGAGCTAGTCTCTTTGAAGCAATGGAGTAACCCATACTTTTTCTCCAGTTCTTCGAAGTTTCCCATTGTCCCAAGAAGGGGAGAGATATAAAAACTTGGCACCCCCAAAATAGCAGATTCAGAGGCCATAGTTGCTCCTTCTCCAAAGTAAAGGGAGGAATGCGCCATTAAAGTGTGAATTTTTGCAGGATGGGCTTTTATTGTATATTCTTCAAACGTCTTATCATCGTACTCAGAACTTAAGAAAACTCTTCCATGATCCCTTAATAATTTAATAATTTTTTCCATATACTCCTTAGTTATACCTTTATAGCCGATGTCATGGCTTGCCTGCCAAGAAACAGATCTTAGGAGGAAGTATCTCTCCTTCTTTTTGATATCTAACTCTTTCAAAAATCCTTTTTCTTCTTTAAACCAGTTGGGGTGTAAATATGCCAGCTCATGGTATCCGTTATACCTCACATGCCTTTTCCCAAAATCTTTTAAGAAGCATGTCGGCGTTAAAACAAAGTCTGAAAAGGGCACAGAAAGTTTATTTATCAGAGATGCATGCTCAGTGTCAGTAAAAAGAACTGATTTTGATCCAATAACTCTCGAAACTTGCGTTACATAAGGGCTTCCAATTCCGGTCAATACATCAGGTTTGAATTTCCTAGATATTTTCAATAGTTTTAGATCATTTGACAATAATCCCATGGCCTTGTTAAATAGCCCTTTTTTATTAATGCCCAAATCTATAAATTCAAACCCGTAATAATTAAGCAGTTCAAAAACACTTTCCTTTCTCCTGGCAGTTACTAATACTTCATGATCTCTCTTTTCCATCTCCCAGATGAAATTCTTAAAAAAATGAACATGTGCCGGATGACCAATATCTATAAGGATTCTACTCAAAAATACCCTCCCTCTTTAAGTATAGTTATATATATTATAATCATTACCAATGAATCTATTTAACCAAATCATTTATAAATACTTATCATATCGAAAGAACTCATGAAGAGAGAAGCGCTGATATATAATTCTGCTACACTAAATCTACCAAAAAACACCCTACAGTTTCTTTTTGGCGTCATACTTTTTGCAATGGCCGGGGGAGATTACAACATTTTAACATGCATTGTTGCAGCATCAGGCCTTGGAATTGGGCTGGGTGCAATATATCTATTCAATGATCTAACAGATGTAAAAGAAGACAAACACAACTCAATGAAGATCCGGTGGAAGGCCGTTGCAAACGGCACAATGTCAAGAAAAGAATCAATCACACTAATCAAATTGTTTGCTATTTTAGGTACCGCACTAGCATTTCTCTCTGGATTAAATTTCTTTATAATATACATTCTAGTAATTGGTTTAAATCTATGTTATTCCCACCCGTCAATTAGGTGGAAGAATAGAAAGACCCTCTCAGTAATTACAATATCATTACTACAAGTATTAAAGTTCTCAAGTGGCTGGTTCCTATTTACAAATACACTAGAAGGATTCCCAATAATGTTTGTGATGGCTATAGCAATCGGCTATGCATTGATGTTTATCTACTACAAGAACAACACCCAAAACTTAATTCACCTAGTTAGAGAGGATAAGAAAAGAGTGTTGCCATTGTCTCTAGCATGCTTAATTCTGTTGGTCACATCTTTTTTGATATACACGTTTCCTGCAATATCCTTAATGGCTCTAGTTCTAGGGGTTCCAACCGTAGGATTATATTTCTTATCTAAAAGGTACATAGGAACATCAGTAAACGTTGCCTTCATGTATGCTGGATTAGTGATACTGCTCCTATCTTTCTTGCTTTTATCAACCCCCACAGTCACAGCGATTAATCAGAATATGATAGATCAAAATGCAACTGTAAGGGAACAGTTGAGGATTAGTGTTGAAGAGATTATTACAGGCTTTTCTGGGAGATAAACAATTATTCGACATCTTCACTTATTTTTTCAATCTGTTCTTTTAATTCAGGAATTCTAAACTTTATAGTTTCCCAAACAATCCCTAAATCTACCCCAAAATAGGCATGAATTAGTCTGTCTCTCATCCTCGTGGGATCTTTCCAATTTATATCGGGATATCTGTTTTTGAAATCTTCAGAAATATTTTTAGTTGCTTCTCCAATTATTTCCAAATTTCGGATAACTGCGTCTATTGATTTCATATCAGAACTAAAATCTTCAAAATCAATATCTTGGATATACTCTTCAATTTTATATATTGCTTCTAAGATATCATCGATATAGAGTTTTTCGTCTCTAAGAGACATAAGATACTTCCTTCAGGATTCTATTTTTTATTCTGTCCTTTAGTGCAGGTCTTGTTACTATCTCAACATCTATACCAAACTTCTCTTTTAGGTAGTCTTCCATGTCAAAAAGTTTAAAAAAGTCTATTGGCCTCTCAAAGTCAACAAGTAAGTCAATATCGCTGTGTTCGGTCTGTTCATTTCTAGAATAAGAGCCAAAGAGCCCTACATTAGAAACGCCATATCTTTGTTTTAAGTATGGTAGTTCTTGTTTTAAGACTTTGATTACCTCTGCCTTTGTTTTCATCAATTGGTATATACTTCAATACCATATAAAAAATTAACTAATATATACATCAAGTATAATCTAATTCTAACGGGCAAATTTTATAAGTTTAGAGACCTATAAGAATAAGGTTGAGTAATATGACAGGAATGAATAAAGAACAGTTAATTAAGACACTTAACATACACCAAAAGGGATATGTGAATTTTGACATACCTAATCCTAAAAATGGAGAATACCTACTTTCAGTTTTTCACTTAATATCCGGAGGAAGCCTAAATATGCTTCAAGCAGCGGCAGAAGTTGCGGCAGAATCCTCCACTGGTACAAATTTTAATGTTAAAACAGAGACACCATTTTCAAAGGAGATGAATGCCCTAGTTTATCAAATTGATCAAGATAAAGGGCTTGTATGGATCGCCTATCCGTGGAGACTATTTGACAGGGGCGGAAACGTACAAAATATATTGACGTATATAGTTGGAAATGTCCTTGGGATGAAGGAAGTAAGTGCATTAAAATTGCTTGATGTATGGTTTCCCCCGGCAATGCTTGAACAGTACGATGGGCCTAGCTATACTTTAGATGATATGAGGAAATACCTAAATGTATACGATAGACCAATACTTGGGACCATTATAAAACCGAAGATGGGGCTAACTTCAGCGGAGTATGCAGAAGCTGCTTATGATTTCTGGGTCGGGGGTGGAGATTTTGTTAAAAATGACGAGCCACAGGCAAACCAAGATTTCTGTCCATATGATAAGATGGTGAAAAATGTCAAAGAAGCCATGGACAAAGCGGTCAAGGAAACAGGGGAGAAAAAAGTTCATTCCTTTAATGTTTCTGCTGCAGACTTTGACACTATGATTGAAAGGTGTGAACTCATAAGAAATGCCGGATTTGAGCCAGGAAGTTACGCATTCTTAATTGATGGAATAACAGCCGGATGGATGGCAGTCCAAACCCTAAGAAGAAAGTATCCAGATGTATTCATACACTTCCATAGGGCGGCACACGGTGCTTTTACCAGACCGGAAAACCCTATAGGATTTTCAGTATTAGTTCTCTCTAAATTTGCAAGACTTGCTGGTGCATCAGGGATCCATACTGGGACTGCAGGTGTTGGGAAGATGAAAGGCAGCCCAGAAGAAGATATAGTTGCTGCAGTTAATATTTTGCATTTTAAAGATAAAGGGCACTTCTTTGAGCAGGAATGGTCAAAAATATTTGAGAATGACAAAGATTCCGTAGCTCTTGCTCAAGCGGATACTGCGCACCACGTTATTTTAGAAGATGATAGCTGGAGGGGCATGAAAAAATGCTGCCCGATTATCTCTGGAGGGCTAAATCCAACTTTACTAAAGCCTTTCATCGATGTAATGGGAAATATTGATTTCATTACAACAATGGGGGCAGGTTGCCACGCACATCCTAGGGGAACAACAGCAGGTGCAAAGGCACTCGTTCAAGCATGCGAAGCTTACCAGAAGGGAATTGACATCAAAGAATACGCCAAGTCACACAAAGAGCTAGAAGAGGCTATTGAGTTCTTCTCGAAAGGAAAGAAGTAAATATTGAATAATTAAAGGGGGACACCTTCTAGTGAGGCCTGCTGGACAGTTCCCATCTGATTTTTTTTCCTTTCATATTCTTCAGGGGTATAGCAAAGTGCATCTAGATGTCTCTCACCATCCCAAAGGTCTTGCATCAAAAAGAGCCTAGTTAAGAAAGGAATCCCTATAAATTTCTTACTAACAACTATAATGTCGTAATCGCTTGTGATAAGATTATCTCCTCTCGCCCTTGAACCGAATAGAAGTACTATTTCAGGGGAGTACTCATTTTTTATCAGCTCTACAAGTTCCTCTAGGCTTCTAGCTCTTTTTCTATCCATTTCAAAACCTCCCTTGCCCCGTCAATTCTCTGGGATGCAATAGTTTTATCATACATTTCATAAGGTAATTCATCTGAAGCATCTGGATATCTTGACATGACAAAATCCAATGTGGAATTTCTTAATATTAACATAAGAGAATTTGGAACTTTACATGCATTTCCAAGAGTTACTAAAGAATGGGTGAAATCTGCAGGCTTTCTATTTTTCTTTAAGTGCAGTGCTTTTAATCCCTTCTCAATGGATTGTTGAAATAAAAATGCAACCATATAATATTGCTTTTTCTCAAACAGAATTTCAGCCACTGAAAAATCCTTTTTTGCCTGAAGCCACCAGAGTTCAATTTCCCTTCTCATGACACAGTTACTTAAGAAATATAGTTATTAAAACTTATGGTAATAGAAAGTTTATTTACTTTAAATTAAATAAAAAAATATAATTTATTTAGGTGGCATCTCTATTTTTATTTTAGCGAATATTTACATATGATTAGTTTAACAAAAAGATTTAAATAATCTTGTAACAATTTTGTTACATATGTTACAAAATTGTAACGAATATGATATAGTTCTCACCCTTCTTAAGAAAGAAAGCCATATTAGGGAAATAGCTAGAAAGCTAAAGACGAATCAAACCCTAATTAAAAGAAGGCTTGATTGGCTCTACAATGAAAATTTAGTTGATTATAAGGTAGAAGGAAAGAACTACGTCTACTTTATTAAGAAAAATCTTGAAGCAAGAAGTTTTGCAATAATGGCTGAGAGTTACTATCTAATGTTGTTTTTGAAAAAATACCCCAAACTAAAGAGTATAATAAAGAAAATAATAGACAAAGAAAATATCGACATGGCAATTTTATTTGGATCATATGCTAAAGGCACTCCTTCAGAATCAAGTGATATAGACATTTATATAGAAACAGAGGATTACAACATAAAAAAAGAAATTGAATCAATAGACTCAAGATTAAGCGTTAAAATTGGGGAATACGATAGAGAAAACTTATTAATAAAAGAAATCGAAGCAAATCATATTATTATAAAAGGAATTGAAAGATTCTATGATAAAAACAGATTTTTTAGCTAAGCTTTTTGATGAGAAAAAGATTCAGATCTTAGAGCCAAGTGAGAATCTTAAAAATGCTTATCTAAAAAGGTCTGAAGAATCTTTAAGTTCTTCAAAGATTTTAGCCGAAGCAGGAAATCTAAATGATTCTATCGCTTTGACTTACTATTCAATGTACCATTCTGTTCTAGCTCTGTTTTATCGAATTGGTTTAAAATCTGAAAATCATATTGCCAGTATAATGCTTCTAAAATCTATATTTGGCATCGATACATCATCACTAGAACGCGCAAAAAGAGAAAGAATAGACAACCAGTACTATGTAGATTTTCATATTACTAAAGAAGTTACTTTTGAAATGATCAAGGTGGCAGAATCTTTTAATTTAGAAATTATTGATTTTATAGATAAATTGAAAGAAAAGGAAATAATAGAATATAGAAACAAATTAGTCTTGATGTTTAATAAATAAAAAAATATAATTTATTTAGGTGGCATCTCTATAATGCCGTGCTTCATCAACATGTGAGTTTCGTCTCTTGCTTTTTTGATGATGTTCTCAGCAATCTCGTAGAGCTCATTCTTATTGTATTTAACTCTTGCAATGCCCTGTTCAATTGCCTTCATACCAACTGCAACAGCTTCTCTTGGGAATACCTCCCACTCACTCATCTTTGGAACTATGTACTCATCAGATAGGCCTTTGTCCTCGGCAGTCTTAGCAATCTCAAATGCTGCTGCGACACACATCTCATCAGTTATTGTTTTGGCTCTGACGTCTAACGCACCTCTAAAGATCCCCGGGAATACAATTGAGTTATTTATTTGATTTGGGAAGTCACTTCTTCCCGTTCCGACAATTCTAACTCCTGCCTCTTTTGCTTCCCATGGCCAGATCTCTGGCATTGGATTTGCAGATGCGAATAGTATTGCATCTGTCGCCATACCAGTTACCTCTTCTTTTTTTATTGTGTCTGGCCCAGGTTTTGATGCTGCGATACAGATGTCGGCCCCTTTAAGCGCCTCTTTTATCCCACCAGCTCTCTGCTCTTTGTTTGCATTGACGCATAGATCCCATTTGAAGGGATTGTTTGTTTTGTCTGCTTCAAGGTCATCCCTATTTGCATTTAATATTCCTTTTGAATCTACGGCAACGATATTCTTTTTATTTGCACCTGAGGCAACTAAGACCCTTGAAGTTGCTATGTTGGCCGCTCCTGTTCCAACTAATACAATATTTGCCTCATTTAGCTTTTTACCAACGACCTTTAGGGCGTTTATCGCTCCTGCAACTTCAACTGTGGCTGTACCCTGCTGGTCATCATGCCAGACTGGGATATCCATCTCTTTATCCGCTCTTAATTTATCCAAAATGAAGAAGCACTTGGGCTTTTCAATGTCCTCTAGATTGATTCCACCAAATGTCGGCTTGATTAATTTACAAGTTTCAATTAGTTTGTCGGGATCCCTTGTGTCAAGGCAAATCGGGTATGCATCCACGCCTCCAAGATATTTGAACAAAAGAGCTTTACCTTCCATTACTGGCATTGCGGCCTCTGGCCCAATATTTCCAAGACCCAATACCCTTGTTCCATCTGAAACTACGGCAACTGCGTTTCCCTTGTTTGTGTGATCAAAAACAGTATCTTTATTTTTGTTAATCGCTTTGCAAGGCTCTGCAACCCCAGGCGTATACCATATAGCAAAATCACTGAAATCCCTTATACATACTTTTGAAACGATTTCAATCTTTCCCTTGTAAAAAGGGTGGAGTTTCATAGCGTCTTCTGCAGGTTTTGATGCTTTTTTAATCAAATCTTCTTTTGATAATTTTTCCATAATCTCACCTTAAATCTTTAATATCTCCTTCGCCTTCGGTATGTTCTTTTCAACTTCCTTTTCCACATCAGCATAAAGGCTATTTCCGTGCGCATCAATAGCAACTGTGAGCGGGCCAAATTTCTCGCCAACTAATACCCACAAAGCCTCTGGCATCCCAAGCTCGTACCACTCTACGCCCAAGACTTCCTTTATTCCTTTTGCGGCAAGTACTGCAGCACCACCTGTGATTGCAAGGTATACGCATCCAAACTTTTGCATAGCATCTACTGTTGGCTTTGACATACCCCCTTTACCTATTATGGCTGAAACCTTAAACTTCTCGATGAACTCCGGTTCAAGAGAGTTCATTCTAGTTGAAGTAGTTGGGCCAGCAGCAACTGCCCTCCATTTTTCTCCATCTTTTGCCATTATAGGCCCACAGTGGTAGATTGCAGCCCCCTTGAAATCATAGGGGATTTTTTTTCCTTCCTTTGCATACTCTAAAGCATGCATATGGGCCTCATCTCTTGCGGTAAAGAAGATCCCATTAAGGTAAACAGTTTCTCCAACCTTTAACTCTCTAACAGTTTTTTCATCAAGTGGTAAATTTAATATCTTTTCCATATTATCACCTCTTGTAGGTCAGATGCTCTACCCTCCCGTCTCTGTAAATTCTAGCAGTTGCTCTCCTTCCTGCCCAGCACTGGACATTTATTGCAACGGGGAGTGAGGCTGTATGGCAGTATCCAAGCTCGGCATTTACACCAAGCACGGTAGTCTTTCCACCAAGCCCCATGACCCCAATACCTAGGGCATTAAAAGCTTCAAAGAGCTCTTTTTCCAAAGTTGCCACAGCAGGATCAGTGTGCCTCTGGTCAATTGGCCTAAGCAAAGCCATCTTTGCAAGCTTTATTGATATGTCAGCACTTCCCCCTATACCAAGGCCTATTATTGTAGGTGGGCACGGCTTTGAACCTGCACCAACAACTGTGTCAAGGGCAAACTTCTTTATACCCTTCAGTCCGTCAGAAGGATTTAACATTGCAACTCGGGACATGTTTTCACTTCCTGCACCCTTTGGCATTGCAGTTATTTCTATATAATCAGCATCAATTGGCGTGTAATTAACATAGGGCATGTAATCCCCGACATTGTCCCCTGGATTCTTTCTTGTCAGAGGGTGAACGGCGTTTGGCCTCAAAGGAACAGATTTTGTGGCTTCTCTTACGCCATCAATAATAATGCTAGGCAGTCTTTTCTCAAGTTTAGGATTTCCAACATCTCCAATCTTCACAAAGAATATGTGGACGCCCGTATCCTGGCATAGCGGAGTAGAAGAATCCTCAGCCATCTTAATATTCTTTATTATGGCTTCTAGCTGGGCCTTTGCAGGGCCTTCCTCAATTTCGTAAGCCTTTTCTAAGGCATTTTTGACATCTAAAGGAAGCTTTGTTGAAGAGTCCTTTAGAAGTTCAATTATGGTGTTTTTTACTAGGGTTTCATCTATCATTTAATCCCCCGAAAAATAGAGTTCCGTATACACATTGTTTTTTCGCTTTAAAAAGATTATTGTTTAGACAAATATCGATAATATTTTGTTCATTTGTATAAAAAATGTTAATTTTTGTAATAAAAAAATCAAATATTCTTAAAATATTATACAAATTTTCATTTTATAGAAAATACAATGAATGTCTTACCCGGTAAAATTAAAATATTTGCCAATTTTATCCGAAAATAATTTTATTTAATAATTATTATTTGGTCTTAGCTGTATTATATAACCAAAACATTTAAAACCTAAAAAAATATATTAGTAGTACAAAATTAGAGAGATGACTTTTAATGGCTGCTAACTCTTCTTCTCCAAGAGTAGGTGTTTTTGTTTGTCATTGTGGTTCCAACATCGCTGGGACAGTTGACGTGGAAAAAGTAGCAAAAGAGATATCTAAAATGGAAGGCGTAGCATATGCTGGGACTTACATATACATGTGTTCTGATCCCGGCCAAAAACTTATGAGGGAAACTATTGAAAAGGAAAAACTTGACCGCGTAGTAGTTGCAGCGTGCTCACCAACCCTCCATGAAAAGACCTTCCGAGTTAACTCAAAAAATGCTGGACTTAATCCTTACCAATGTGAGATTGCTAACATAAGGGAGCACTGTAGCTGGGTGCATGAAGATAAGGCCAAAGCTACCGAAAAAGCGATAAAAATTACTAAAAGCATTGTGGAGAAGGTCAAAAATGATATCTCTCTTAATGACATTGAAGTTCCAATTATTAAGAACGCAGTTGTGATAGGCGGAGGAGTTTCTGGGATCCAGGCAGCGCTTGATATTGCTAACGGAGGATACAAAACTTACCTCATTGAAAGAGACTCTTCTATTGGGGGAAAGATGGCAAAGCTATCTGAAACTTTTCCAACGCTTGATTGCTCTCAGTGTATCCTTACTCCTAAAATGGTAGAAGCTGCAAACCACCCAAATATTGAGCTTTTGACATACTCAGAGTTGGAAGGTATCAGCGGGTATGTTGGAAACTTCAAAGTGAAGATAAAGAAAAAACCTACTTCAGTAAACTGGAATCTTTGTACCGGATGTGGGGATTGTTATAGTAAGTGCCCCGTAAAGGTACCTTCGGAGTTCCAGGAAGGTCTTTCTAAAAGGACTGCCATTTATACCCCATTCCCTCAAGCCGTTCCAAATAAACCTGTCATTGATAGAGAAAATTGCCTTTATTACACAAAGGGCATATGTAAGATTTGTGAGAAGTTTTGTAAGCTCGGGGCTATTGATTTTGATATGCAGGAAGAGATTATTGAAGTTGATGCTGGCGCAGTTTTAGTTGCAACAGGATATCAAGAGTATCCCCTTGAAAATCTTTCAGATTATGGTGGGGGCAGGTACCCCAATGTTATAAGTGGCCTTAAGTTTGAAAGACTCTTATCTGCATCAGGACCAACAGGCGGTGAGATTGTAAGACCCTCAGATGGAAAGCCTGTAAAAGATATAGTCTTTGTCCAGTGTTCCGGTTCAAGGGATGTTGAAGAGCACAAGCCTTACTGCTCTAAGATATGTTGCATGTACACTGCAAAACATGCCATGTTGTTCAAGCATAAGGTCCATGATGGAAATGCGTACGTCTTCTATATTGATGTCAGGACAGCAGGAAAAGATTATGAGGAGTTTTATTACAGGACAACAGAAGAGGATCATGCGCTTTACACAAGGGGCAAAGTTTCAAAGATTTTTGAGGATGGCAATAAGGTAGTTGTCTGGGGAGTTGATACCTTAACAGGTAAGAAAGTCGAAGTTAAGGCCGACCTTGCAGTTTTGGCAATGGCGATTGAACCTTCATCTGGAATAAATGAAATTAAACAAAAACTAAAAATCTCATTAGATGAAAATGGATTTTTAAAAGAAGCACACCCAAAATTAAGGCCGGTAGAAAGCATGACATCTGGTATATTCTTTGCCGGTACAGCTCAAGGCCCAAAGGACATACCTGAATCAGTTTCTCAAGCAGGTGCTGCAGCATCAAAGGTCCTTTCTATGTTTTCATCCGACTTCCTTCATAAAGAGCCTTTGATTTGTGAAATAAACGAGGATATATGTAGCGGGTGCGGTGTATGCATTACCCTATGCCCATACGGAGCATTAGAAGCTGAAATTAAAACTCAAGATGGAAAGGAAGTTAAGAGATCAAAATTAAATGAAGCTCTTTGTCAAGGGTGTGGCACTTGTGCATCAGCATGTCCAAGTGGGGCAGCTACAATGAAAAATGATGAATCAAAAAACATGTTTAAAATGATTGAAGTAATACTGGAGTAGATTTTATGGAAGATTTTGAACCTAAAATTATTGCTTTTCTATGCAAGTGGTGCACATATGCAGGGGCAGATCTTGCAGGAGTTTCAAGATTAAAATTTTCCCCAAATGCAGTTCCTATAAAGGTGATGTGTTCTGGAAGAGTCGATCCATCTTTTATCTTAGATGCCTTTGCCAAGGGTGCAGATGGAGTTCTTGTCGGGGGGTGTCATCCAGGTGACTGCCATTATGCTCAAGGTAATTATAAAACACTTAGAAGGGTAAAACTTCTTAAAATGCTTTTGAAAGATATGGGATTAGAAGAGGAGAGGCTACGACTAGAATGGATATCGGCCAGTGAAGGAAACAAGTTTCGAGAAGTCGTAAATGATATGGTCGTTAAAATAAAAGAGATTGGGCCATCTCCACTCAAAATGGAGGAATAAAAATGAGTAAAGCAAACATAGCATTTTACTGGGCTGCATCATGCGGTGGCTGCGAAATTGCTGTTTTAGATATCAATGAAAAGATACTAGATGTCATTGAAAAGGCAAACATATTGATGTGGCCTGTTGCGATGGACACAAAATATGAAGATCTAAAGAAGATGAAAGACAAATCCATAGATGTCTGCTTTTTTAATGGCGCCATAAGGACTAGTGAAAATGAAGAGCTTGCAAAGATACTTAGGAAAAAATCTAAGCTCCTTGTTGCATTCGGCTCATGCGCACATGAAGGCTGCATTCCCGCATTGGCAAATCTATTCAATAAAAAACTGATATTTGACAGGGCCTATCAGGAAACAGAAACAACTGTAAATAGTGAAAACACTCTACCCCTACCCTCCTTTGAAGTCAAGGAAGGAGAGATCCATATCCCAGAGTTTTATGACACTGTTAAAACTCTTGATCAAGTCGTAGATGTTGATTATTATATTCCCGGATGCCCTCCAACCCCAAATATAGTTGAGGAGGCATTTAATAAATTCTTGGCTGGTGACCTACCACCAAAGGGTGCAGTTTTGGCGCCTGTGAAGGCTTTGTGTGATGAGTGCCCGCGAAAAAAGAAAGATAAGATGATAGAAACAATATATAGAGTTTATGAAAAGGAAGCTGACCCAGAAAAATGCTTCCTTGATCAAGGCATTATCTGCATGGGCCCTGCAACTAGATCAGGATGTGGCCATCAATGCATCAAAGGTAACATGCCATGCACTGGATGTTTTGGTAAGACTCCGGAGGTAACAGACCAAGGTGCTAAGATGATATCTGCACTGGCATCTGTCTTGGCAGTTGAAAATGAATTAACGCTTGACGAGAAAAAGGTAGAAGAGCTTGTCTCAAAAATTAAGGATCCAGTTGGAACATTTTACCGGTATTCGCTTGCTTCATCCTTCATTAAGAGAAAGGTGATTAAATGAAAAGAGTTACAATAGACCCCATTACAAGGCTTGAGGGCCACGGCAAGATTGAGATATTTCTAAATGACGGTGGAAACGTTGAAAATGCTTATTTACAAATACCTGAACTTAGGGGATTTGAGAAGTTTAGCGAGGGAAGGCTTGCAGAGGACATGCCCCAGATTACTTCAAGAATTTGTGGTGTTTGTCCAGTGGCACATCACTTTGCCTCGACTAAAGCACTTGACGCTGCATTTAGTACAGAACCAACAGAAACTGCAAAAAAACTCAGAGAATTAATGTACTGTGGTTATGTTATATACGACCATATTCTTCACTTTTACTTCCTAGGCGGGCCTGATTTTGTCGTAGGCCCAGATGCCCCAAAGAGCGATAGGAACATTATAGGTGTCATTGGAAAAGTTGGAGTTGAAATTGGTAAGGAAGTAATTAAACATAGGGCCTATGGCCAGAAGATCACAAGGATTCTTGGAGGTAAACCAACTCACCCAGTATGCGGTCTTCCAGGTGGCGTTTCAAAAGGATTAATTGAAGAGGAAAGAAATGAAATTGAACAGATGGCCGAGTCATGTGTTAAGTTTTCAGAATTTACCTTAAACTTCTTCAAAGACACTGTTTTGAAAAATAAAACATACCTTGACCTAATCAAAAGTGAGGCCTATACCCTTGAAACTTACAATATGGGGCTAGTTGACAAGAATAATAGCTTGAACTTCTATGATGGAAAAATTAGGGTAAAAAGTCCAGATGATAAAGAGTTTGCCTGTTTTGAAGCAACTAAGTACGCCGATTATATAGAAGAGCATGTTGAGCCATGGACCTATATGAAGTATCCTTATCTAAAAGAGATTGGATGGAATGGTCTTACCGGTGGGGTCGATAGTGGAGTTTATCGTGTTGGTCCATTAGGAAGAATAAACGTTATCGATGGATTTACAACACCACTTGCAAATGAGGCATATAAAGAGCTAATTGAAACTCTGGGAAAACCAGTAAACTCTACCCTTGCATTCCACTGGGCAAGACTAATAGAGCTACTCTATGCTTCTGAAAAAGCATTAGAACTTAGTAGAGATAATGAGATTTTGAAACAGGATCTCAGGAACAAAGTCGGCCTTCCAAATGAAGGTGTAGGTGTAGTTGAAGCCGCTAGAGGAACACTATTCCATCATTACAAATTAACAGAGGATGCAAAAATTGAGAAAGCAAACATGATAGTTGCCACAACAAATAATGCTGGCGCCATTTGCATGTCTGTTAGGGACGCAGCAAAAGGCATGATCAAGAATGGAAAAGTAAACGATGGAATACTGAATAAGGTAGAGATGGCCTTTAGGGCCTATGATCCCTGTTTTGCATGCGCCACACACTGCCTCCCTGGAACATCGCCAATTGAAATATCTATCTACGATAAGAATAGAGAGCTTGTCAAGAGGCTTGGGAGGGGTATATAGTGGTTTTTACCGTTTCTGAGAAGGGATTGGAACTTAGAAAAACTGTTGAAGAGATATCGGGACAGAATATATTCCAGTGCTATCAGTGCGGTAAATGCTCAGCTACCTGTCCAGTCGTAGACAGTATGGACGTAGCACCTAACAAGATAATTAGATATGTTCAGATGGGGGACCTTGAAGTCCTTGACCAAAACACTTTTTGGGTATGTGCTGCATGTTTTACCTGTTCTGCAAGGTGCCCAAGAAGCGTTGATATAGCAAAGATAATGGAAGCTTTGAGAAACGTAATGCTTAGAAACAAACAGGACTTCATAAATATTTACTCAAAAGAGTTTATAGAGAAGATGATTGAAGAGATACCTCAGATGGCAATAGTTGCAGCGATTAAGAAGGGGGTATGGTAGTGGATTATCCATATTACCCTGGCTGCACACTAAAGACCACCGGTAAAAAAGATGAAGAAGCGGCATTAGAAGTTGCAAAGCTTCTGGGATTTGAGCTAAAGGAATTGCCCACTTGGACATGCTGCGGTGTTGTCTATAATCTCACCTCGGATGTAATGGCAGACCATCTATCTGCTACAAGAACTCTGATAAGGGCGCAGGAGATGGGAAGAGAACTTAAAACTAATAAGCTCGTGACTCTTTGCTCAATGTGTTACAATGTTTTAAAACAAGTCAATTTGATGTATAAAGACAACCCAGACAAACTATACAATGTCAATCTTTTCATGGATACCGAAGAGGACTACCTTGGCAATATTGAAGTTATGCATTTTTTGGAAGTTTTGTATAACGATATAGGTCTTGAGAAGATTAAGGATAAAGTAAAATTGCCTTTAAAAAATCTAAAAGTAGATCCTTATTATGGGTGCATGCTGCTAAGGCCTAAGACTATTGCATTTGATAGTCAGGACTCCCCTCATATAATGGGGGATATACTTTCAGCTCTTGGAGCAAAGGTCATTGAAAATCCTATGACAGTTGAGTGTTGTGGCGCTCATCAAATCATAACAAACAAAGAAGCAGTTCTCGATTGTGTTCAAAGGATAGTCTCTATTTCTCATAGTAAAGGGGCGGATGTAATCGTTACTCCATGTCCACTTTGCCAGTACAATCTGACTACGGCACAGAAGAGTTTATTTGAAAAAGGAAAAATAAATCAAAAGATCCCTGTTATTTATTTATCAGAACTGTTAAGGATTTCTCTTTCAGAGAATAATGAGAAGTTTTTGAAGGACTACATGTTTATTAAAGATAAAATAGAAGAAAGAGGGGGTTTATAGTTGGCTGAAAATAATAAGATCCCATTGGTAAGTGTATTTATCATGGGCAAGGAGTATAAAGTTCCATCAGGATTGACCCTGATGAAAGCCATGGAATATGCAGGCTATAGATATACAAGAGGTGCGGGTTGCAGAGCTGGATTTTGTGGGGCATGTGCGACTATTTATAGGTTGAAAAATGACTACAAATTAAAGTCTGCTCTAGCATGCCAGACTACAGTTGATGATGGTATGTACCTTGTTCAATTACCATTTACACCTGCTAACAAGAAAAAATATGATGTCGATAAACTAAACATAGCCCACAATGTACTTCTAAAAGAATACCCCGAGATTGCAAGATGTATAAGTTGTAACAGTTGTACCAAAGTTTGCCCCCAGGAGCTAAAGGTAATGGATTATGTTCAAGCATCTCTGAGGGGTGATATAGAAAAAGCAGCCACTCTATCGTTTGATTGTGTCCAGTGTGGGCTTTGCGCTTTTAGATGCCCTGCCGAAATCACTCAGTATCATGTTGGTCAGCTTGCAAGAAGACTAAATGGAAAATTCGTTGCCCCCAAATCAATCCATACCGAAGAAGCCGTTGCAAAGTTAAATAGTGGAGTTACAAAGGAAGAAATTTCCAAGTTAAAAGTTATGGGGCTCAATGAAATTAAGGAGCTTTACAAAAAAAGGGTGATTGAGTAGGTGGTTTGATGAAGCTTATTAAAGGTTATCCAGAATCTATGAGAGAGTCTATTGAAAAAGTTGAAAAAACAAGAGAAAAAAGATTGAAAGCTCAATACAAGCAGATGTCTCTTGAAGAAAGAGATGATGTTCTAAATAAATTTCACCCCGACTATAAACCTGAAGTCAAAAGAACACTTTCAGTAGGACCCTCAAAAGGCGAGATAGTTCCATTTGAGGTTGCCGATTTAATTGAATCATATCCTAGAATTTCTGAAAAAGATATTGACCTATCTAAAATTGATTATGATGTTGATCTTCTCATTATCGGAGGGGGTGGAGCAGGAACAATGGCTGGTATCTGGGCTACATATGAGGGCATTGATCCGGATGATATCTTGATGACAACAAAACTTAGACACGGCGACTCAAACTCAATTATGGCACAAGGAGGTATACAAGCAGCAGACAAACCAAATGACTCCCCTGAAATTCACTACCTTGATGTAATTGGTGGTGGGCACTTTGCAAATGATCCAGGTCTTGTGGAGGCATTGGTTTCTGATGGCCCAGCAGTGATTAAATGGTTTGAAGAAAAAGGGGTAATGTTTGACAAGCAAAAAGATGGAACAATGATTACTATCCATGGTGGAGGAACATCAAGAAAAAGAATGCACTCTGCTAAAGACTATACTGGCATGGAGCTACTTAGGGTCATTAGAGATGAATTCATAAACCTCTCAATTCCTGCAGTAGAGTTTTCACCGGCAATTGAACTTTTGATGGACGATAGGGGCCAAGTTGCAGGTGCGATTCTTTTCAATATCGAAACTCACCAGTATTACGTTGTAAGGGCTAAATCTACAGTCATGGCCACAGGCGGGTTTGGGAGACTTCACATCCAAGGATTCCCTACTACAAATCACTATGGTGCAACTGCAGATGGTCTTGCAATGGCATATAGGTGCGGTGCAAGGTTGAGGGATATGGACTCCGTACAATACCACCCTACTGGTGCAGCTTTCCCAGAACAGATAGTTGGACTACTTATAACTGAAAAAGTTAGGGGTCTTGGCGCACAACCCTTGAATAAAGACGGTGATATGTTTGTCCACCCATTGGAACCAAGAGATGTCGAAAGTGCCGCATTCATAAAAGAATGTTATGGGGTAAGCGGGGGTGTAGAAACACCTACGGGGATGCAAGGTATTTGGCTTGATTCACCAATGATTAACATGCTTAAGGGAGAAGGAGTTACTGAGAGAGAACTATCTGCCATGTACAGAATGTTTAAGAGATTTGATATAAATATGGTAGAAGATCCTATATTAGTATTTCCAACGCTTCACTACCAAAATGGGGGAATCGTTATCGATGCAAATGGGGCTACAGAAGTAAAGGGATTATTTGCAGGTGGAGAAGTAACTGGTGGTGTACATGGAAAGAATAGGCTTATGGGAAACTCTCTTCTTGACTACTCTGTCTTTGGCAGAAGGGCAGGAATCTCTGCAGCAAGGCATGCAAAGAAAGCCTCAGTTGGAAAGTTGACGCTCTCACACGTTACAAAATACTCTGAGCAATTGAAAAAAGCAGGAGTTCCAGAGAGTAGAAAATCGCCCATGATTCTTCCAGAATATAGGGGAAGCAATGTGCTGTCAAGAGCAATTGATATATTTTAAAAAATATTTATTTTATTAAAAATAAAATTTTATTTCCAGACGTTCTTTCTATTATCTTTAATTCTTTTTGCTTTGTGCGTTTCTCTTGGCAATGTACCGTCTTCATAAACTATTACTTTTGGAGTTATGCCTAAAACAGCTCTGAGGTCACGTTGTACTTCACTTTGTAATAGTTTTTGATCTCCTTTGTATTCACAACTACTTTCAATTTCAATAGTTAAGACGTCAAGGTGATTAACTCTATCTACTACAAGCCTGTATTCTCCAGAAAGCTTTTTGTTACCCCTTACTACTGGCTCGACACTTGAGGGCAATACATTAACTCCCTTTATTATGAGCATGTCGTCTGTTCTTCCACATATTCCCAATAGTCTCTTATGAGTTCTACCGCAAGAACATTTTTCATCTTCATAGGATACTAAGTCACCAGTCCTAAATCTTATCATGGGTCTTGCCATTTTCTTGACAGTTGTTAATACCATTTCTCCCTCTTCATGCTCACCGACTGGCTCACCAGTTTTTAAATCAAGAACTTCAACAATCATGTGGTCTTCTGCAAAGTGGAGGCCTGCCTTCTCCTCACATTCTCCAGCGCAAGCTCCAAATATATCAGAAAGACCGTAGTAATCATAAACATCAGCATCCCAAAGTTGCTCGATTCTCTTTTTTGTAGCCCCGATAGAGCCACCCGGCTCTCCTGCAACAAAGATTTTATTTATTGCCGTATCATGTGCCACATCAATACCTTGTTTTTCTGCAGTTTCACCAAGATACCAGGCATAGGATGGTGTTGTCCAAGTAATAGTTGGCTGGAACTGCATCATTATCCTAAGTAATCTTTCTGAGGGGATAGTTCCGGCATGAATACACAAGGCTCCAATCTTTTGAGCGCCCAAAACACATGGCCCTCCAACAAATAGAGACATATTCAATGCATGGCAGTATCTATCATTTTTTCTCATTCCTGACGAATAAAATAACCTTGCTTCAAAATCCATGAAGTCTTCAAAATCTTGAAAGGTGAAAGGGGAAGCCGTGGGCATCCCTGTAGAGCCACTTGAAACTGAGATGTATACTACGTCATCTTCAGATACTGCGGTCATCTTACCTAACGGAGGAGTAGCTTCTTGATCTTTTCGAATGTCGTCCTTTTTAATCGTTGGAAGTTTATCGAGGTCAGAAAGACTCTTGATATCCTCTGGGGATACTCCAGCGGCTCTAAAGCTATTTCTATAGAACTCACTATTGTTATACGCATGATTCAATATGTTTTTAAGATGTTTTAACTGGAATGCTTCCAGTTCATCCCTTTTCATCGTTTCTATCTTTTCATCCCAATATTGCAAATGTATCTACCCCGTTTTTTGGAGGAGAGAGCCCAAAGGGCAAATCCTGATGGAATCTTTTGGACATAAAGGAGGGTAATCATAATCGGAATATAATCTCTCCCCCATAAAATTTTTTATACCCTTCTTTATATATTTTTCGGTATTATAATAACTACTAGGAATAATATCTGTATTTATTCAAAGATTAGAACTCTTCCTGACATCGGGGGCACTTTATCAATACACATCCTGATGTTGCCATTGGGCATGTTTTGCATGAAATAACCCTTGAATACTGCTTTGAAAAGACAAAGCCACATTTAGGACATTTGACTATATCATTTGAAGTATTTTTCCAAGTAGCCATATTCTCACTTTCAAATTTTAGGTTAACCTTATTTTTAACCTTTTCTATCCCTATTTCATTTTAAAATGCCATTCACACCAAATGTTGTCCGGACGTTCATCTGGAGGGCATATCTTGCAGCATACGTCGATGTTTGGAGAGAAATTTTCAACAAAGATTTTTAGATAATTGAATCTTACATTTTTGCATGAAAACTCTGGGAATCCTTTTTCTTTCCTAGTTTTTTGTGTATGGCAATCAGTTATACGAAATACTAGTAGATCCTCCTTTAGTTCTATTTCTTTAGAGGGGTGGTCAAGGGCCCAGCTAGTTAATCTCAACGCCTTGCCAAGACCTTCAAGATTTGATTCAAGAGAAAACATTTGCTTTAGATATTTGGCTTCTATCTTTGCTATATACTCCCAGCACTTGACATCTATATCTGTTGCAGCCTCCACCCCAAATTTTTCTTCTATCTCCAAAAAGTAAAGCCCGTCAACTCTCCAGAGATTTTTGATATTAAATAGTAAAAGGTCAATTAGCTCCCATTCGTCAAGTGATGAAAGCATTTTCATGTCATCATTTCTAGTTATTTTCATTATTTCACCATCAGAAATTTTCGATATGTTTTGAAATTTAAATTTAAGTATTTGAGTTTAGTAAAATTTAAATAAATAGAAGTCGAAATATAAATAACCTTATTATCAACGAGGTAGAAAACAATGACTATGGAGAAGAAATTAAAATTCACCCAAGTGATTATGAATGCATGGCTTTATGGTGTTGAATCTACGGCCAATGTTTTTTTTGATAGACCAAAACTATTTTATAGAAAATGGGGGACCATATCTATTCGCCCGTTTATTGAGTCTTGGGGTGAGCTTGGCATGGAATTTGAAAAAGGATTGAGTCCATACAATACAGTTAAGATGTTTATTGATGCACTTGTCACAGCCCAATTCTTTAATCCTGATGATTTTGAATTCGGAGGCGATGATAAAAATTTTATCTTTAAAGCACTCCAATGCCCATACAAATCTCACTGTAATAAACTTATAGGGGAGCAAAAAGAGATAGCATGTCTTAGAGCAATAACCTTGTTGGGAGCTCTTGACTATAATATTGAAGGAGAATCTTTAAAGTATAAATATAATTTTGAATTCAATGAAAATGCACCATGCATGGTGACTTTCGAAAGATTTAAAGACTAAAACTCAAAGGTAATAATATGAAACTCCCGAAAGGGCACATAGTAAAAACATCCGTCAAATACAATATGAATGTAGATTCTCTTGAAGAATTTATTGGTCAAATCATTGATGATGTTGATGGATTTACAGGTTATATAAGAATACTCGCTGACAAAGGGGAGTATGAAGAAGAGATTAAAGCTATTGTTTCTGAAGGCACCTTATTGGGGGCAGAAAGGAAATTGATAAATTCTGGAACTATATTTTATGGTAATGAATGTGGACTAGAATCGCCTTTTGAATTCATTCGATGTGGAGTTTCAGTTGTAAGGCTAACCTTAAACGATATTGGGATTGTAAAGATATCCCATCCAGAATGCATTATCATTAAAGACTTAGAACCAGAAGAACTTCAAGAAATTAATCAACGAGATCAGTTGCTGAAAAAATATCGGATTAAAGAGATGAGTGATAATGAAATCACAAATCTTTTAGAAAAATTAAATGGAGACTAACTAATCTCCTTTTTTATGGCCTCGTATATATTGTCTGCAGCCTCTTTTACTTTTTCAGAGATATCGCTTCCAAAGTCAACTCTTTCTGCTTGTATCCCAAGAATGAATACATTAGAGCCAATTTCTTTTGAAAGATATTTACCAAGAACGGAAAGTGGCATCGAATGAGAAGAAAAAGGAACTCCAGTTACTTCATTTATTGTAATAATCTCTACCTCGCCGGCCATCTTTTCCATGAAAGCTGCATCTATAATAATAACATTTTTTGGTTTAAACTTTCGTAGATCTTGCGTGAAATTTTCTGGAACTAAATCTCCATTTATGCTAAGAAATGATTCATTGTTCAATAAGGCTAGTTTTTCAGAAAGATAAGGGCCGACCCCATCATCCCCTCTGAGGTCGCTTCCAACGCCAAGCACCGCCACTCTTGTTTTAAGAACTTCTTTAAGAAATAATTCTATATTCTGCATCTAATCTACGTCTTTAAGTTAATTGATTTTCTTTTTTAATCACAACTTTTAAATGTATATCCCTGGAAAAATATTAGAGGGATTATTTGGATAATATTTGCATATTTGAAGATTATACTTATGAGAATTTTTTACCCCTTACCTATTCCAGGCCCGTATTTGAATTAAGATGCGGTTTTAAAAATTTAAGGGAAAAAATAGAATTTTATTTTCCTGAAGCAAAAATTTACTTATTAATTAGAGATTATTTAAAATCCCTATTTTCAAATAATGGGCTTATTTTTGATAAATCTACTAAGGGGGATGTGCTTTTTGTTAATGGCAGGACGCTCATGAAAGAAAAGCCAGATATCAAAGAAGAAGGGATTTATTATTCTGGCAATGAAATTGCATTTATTTACATAAAAGAAAAATCTTTAGGTGCTTTAGATATCTCTGAATACAATGATATTGAGAGGCTAAAAAAAATAGGATTAAAAGAATTTAAGGTTCCCAATCTCAAGCTCTTAAAATACCCTTGGGATATAATAAAAGAAAATTGTAACGAAATTAAACGAGAATTTTTTTTATACTGTTCCACTGAAGATAATACAAATTTGGACATAGATATAATTGGAGACAAAAAACTTGTCTATATTGGAAAAGACGTTGAAGCTGAAAAGAATATTGTATTCGATGCAAGAAAGGGACCAATATACATAGGTGCTAATACAGATATTAGAGCTTTTTCTAGAATTGCCGGGCCAACTTATATTGGAGAAAAATGCCTTATCAAAAGCGGAAGGATACAGGAATGCTCAATTGGCAATGTGTGTAAAATTGGGGGCGAAATAGAAGAATCTATCTTCCATGGATACTCCAACAAGCAACACTATGGATTTGTTGGCCATTCTTATCTTGGAGAATGGGTGAATCTTGGGGCAGGGACCTCAAACAGTGATTTGAAAGATACATATGGCACTATAAAATACAAGATAGGAAAAAAAACAATTGATTCAGGGGAGCAATTTTTTGGATGTGTAGTTGGGGACAATGCTAAATCTTCTATTGGAACTATGATCTATACTGGAAAAAAGATTGGATTCGCCGCCCATATTCATGGCGTTATTTCCGAAGATGTTCCAAGTTTCTGCATGTGGGCAAAATCCCTTGGATCTATGCCCTCAGAACTATTTTTTGATTCATCTCTAAAAACGTACTCCAGAGCTGCAGAGAGGCGTGGAATAGTATTAACTAAAGATTATGAAGAATTAATGGAAAAGATATTTGAAATGACAAAAGAGGAAAGGAAAGCTTGTGGCGTTTCTACAAATAAATTTTCTTTAGGGTGAATAAATGGAAGTCATATTCGGTGTTTCAGGCCTCAGGGGGATAGTTGGAGGAGGTTTATCCCCAGAGCTCATATGTAGTTATGTTTCCTCATTTGCAAAAGAGATACCTACGGGCTCAGTAGTTATAGGCAATGATTCAAGGATGTCAGGAAATATGGTAAAGTGTGCAGTCATATCCTCTCTTGAATCTCTAGGATTTGATATAGTAGATATAGGAATTGCACCAACTCCAACTGTACAATATGTCACAAAGGTAAAAGGGGCTTCAGGCGGAATATCAATAACTGCAAGCCACAATCCAGAGAAATGGAACGGATTAAAGTTCATTGAAGGTAATGGAATCTTCTTTAACGAAAGAAAGATCAACGCTGTTAAAAAAAATTTAGAGGAAAAAAATTTTAAATTTCAATCTTATGATACACTTGGAAAAATAATAAAAGATCCCTCTGCAAAACAACTCCATATTGAATCTGTTCTTTCTAAGATCAATTTTGACTGTTTTAATAAAAATAGTTTCACAGTTGCAGTAGATGCATGCAACGCCGCCGGTTCAGAACTAATACCTACTTTTATAGAAAAACTTGGATTTAAACATGTTAAATTGAACTGTGATCCAAAAGCTTCTTTTCCAAGAAATCCAGAGCCACTGAAAGAAAATCTCGCTTATTTTTCAGATTTTATTCAGGAGAATAGAGAGATAGACATTGGATTTGCCCTAGATGGGGATGCAGATAGAGTTGCCATACTAGATGAAAACGGATGTTATATTGGGGAAGAGAATACGCTTGTACTTGCATCAAAATTCTTCATTCAATACTTAAATCCAAATAATAAAACTGTTGTAACTAATCTCTCTACCACTAGAGCTCTTGACGATACAGTTTCATCACTCGGAGGTAGGGTCCTAAGGTCTAAAGTTGGGGAGATAAACGTAGTTGAAGAAATGATTAGGGTCAATGCGTCAATTGGAGGCGAAGGAAATGGCGGAGTCATACTTCCAATGGTCCAATATGCAAGGGACTCCCTCTCCGCCATCTCTTTAATACTACTAGGATTATCAAAGTCAGAGAAATCTCTTTCCGCAATAGTTTCTGAACTCCCCAAGTATTATATGATAAAAGACAAAGTAAATATCTCAAGAGATTCATTTGAAAAAAATCTTTATTATATAAAAGAGTTCTTTAAAGGCAATCCCTATAATGATATAGATGGACTAAAATTCGATTTAGACGATTCATGGATACATATAAGGCCGTCAAATACAGAGCCTATTGTTAGGATAATAGCTGAATCAAAGAGTATAGATAAGGCAAAAAAACTAGTAGAAGAAACAAAGAATTTGATGAAAGTAGCATGTTAGCTTTATTATTCCATGGAATTGATATCTTTTATGATGAAGGAAGTAAAGATATTTTAGAAAAACTGAGTAGTATATACCCTACAAAATCCTATATTGTCGGGACTATGGGCATAACATCGCTATTTGATAGTGGGATAGATGGGGTTGAACTTGTTTTTAAAAGACCATCTGTTGCCATATCAGAGCTTAAGGGATTTGATTCAGTCTTACTTGTATTGAAAGCTAGATCTATTGAAACTGCCAGAACTTTTCTTGGAGCAATAGGGGAGAGAGCAACTTTCGATGGGGAGATTTTAGGCATTGACATAAAAACAAAAAAACTCTTCGAGGTCAAAAGAGGATTTTCAGATCTGAAGAAGAATTTGAATTTACTTGGATTCATTGAAGAACCTGTCGGTAAGGGAATAGAGATAACAAAAGAAGGCCAATACCTTGTTAGAAAAATAAGAGGATGCAATCCTGGAGAACTATTATTATTTAATGGACTTGTAGTTGGAAAGATTTTTGATAAGGATGTCAGGATATATGTCAGAAATAAGGAAATAGAAAGAATCCAAGGGGTAGAAATAAAAAAACATGGATTGGAAAAACTAAAGAAAGTTGATATCTTTTCTTTAAAGGTGGACAGTACCGATGGGTTTGAAACAAAAGATGCAGTAAAAATAAGAGATATTATGGGTGAAAATATCTTATTAATTAATCATGATGCATACTCTATATACCAAAACTTATCAAACATAGCGGGAGCTGTGACAGTCGGAGACGATACAACAAGAATTTCTGGGTACATCTTACAACGATTTGGAATTCCCATCATCGGAATTGTTGATGGAGATAAAGACGGAGTTATTAAAGGAGAGCATTTTTACAAGAGTTCAGTTCTTTTTGAAGTAGAGGGAGACGATATTTCTGGTGACAGAATTAAGTCACATTTTTTTAAAGGCCATACCATAATGAAATCAGATTTTGAGAAACTAAAAAAAGACATTGAAGAATATTTGGGTGAAGAAATAATAAGAAAAATTGAATACTAAAATATTATAAAAAAATAGATAATATTCTAGTATCTTACTTGTTTTTTATTTCTTTCTTTTTCTGCTTTATTATTACTGCGGCTGATACTGTGGCCAATATTGCACCTGCAGCAACATATCCAATAATTTTTCTCATGCACTTCACCTCCAGTGCTATAAATAAATTAGACATTATTGATTTATAAATCTTTCGATAGTAATAATAAATATTTTAATTAATGTAAATAATATTTTAAAATAATAAATATTGGTAACTAAAAATAATATTAATAAAAACTCAGTCAAGAATTCTATAAAGTTTCAATAATTCTCTTGTAAAGTGCATCTACTTTTACTTCTGGTTTTAATCCTAAAATCTTAGAGAATTTCATAATCTGTGGGGGTTCAAGGCTTGCCCTTGTTAAAAGTTCATCATTAGCAAATATTTCTTTTGGTGTACCGTCCCCAATTATCTGGCCATTCCCCATAATAACTACCCTTTCAGACAACTCTGACACAAGCCCCATGTCATGAGTAATCAATACAACAGTTACATTTTTCTTGTGGAGCTCCTTTACTACCTCTAAGATGCCTTGTATGGATAAAAGGTCAAGGCCAGTAGTAGGCTCATCTAGAACTAGAATTTGTGGCTCCATAACTACAACAGATGCAAGGGCCAATCTCTGCTTTTCTCCACCAGAAAGAGACAAAGGATGAGTATCCCTATATTTTGATAGTCTAGTTGTCTTTAAGACTTTATCAACTCTTGCCTCTATTTCGTCTTCCGGTATATTCAGATTCCTAGGGCCAAATGCAATCTCAGCAAATACAGTCTCTTCAAAGATCTGATTTTCAGGATTCTGGAAAAGATGACCAACTTTTCTTGAAAGCTCTGCAATCGATGAATTTTTCGTATTCTCACCAAGGATAAAGACTTTGCCTTTAGTTGGCCTCAATAATCCATTAAAATGCTTCGCCAGTGTAGTTTTACCGCTTCCATTCTGGCCTACTAGCGAAAGGAACTCTCCTTCCTTAACAGACAATGTAACTCCTTTTAATATCTCCTTTGATTCCGGATAGGCGAAATGTATACCTTCTATATCAATTGCATTCAAATGAAAAGCCTCCTTCCTTCCTCGACAGTTAGTGCTATGTCTTTTACATAGCCCCCTTCTTTTAGAAGATAAGTGAGGTAGCTTATGTCGGGGACCATAATCCCAAGCTCTCTTAGAAAGGGAACTTTTTCAAAAACTTGTCGTGGAGTTCCTTCCAAAACTATAGATCCTTTATCCATCACGACAACTCTATCGGATAACTCTGCTATTGGCTCTGTCCTATGCTCAACTAATACAATTGTCATTTTTTCCTTCTTGTGAAGTTCTTTTAGAACAGAAAATACTTCTGTCTTTCCGACTGGGTCAAGCTGACTTGTAGGCTCATCAAGAACAAGAATATTGGGCTTCATCGTAAGAGAAGCAGCTATGGCTATCCTCTGTTTCTGTCCACCAGAAAGATTGCCCGGGAACTCATCCCTTTTATCTTCCATATTCACAATTGATAGGGCCCAAGATATTCTCTCTTCAATTTCCTCTCTTGGCACAGCTAAATTTTCTGGCCCAAAGGCCAGTTCCTCTTCAACAGTCATTGCAAAAAGCTGGGATTCAGGATTTTGGAGGATCATACCTACCCTCCTTGAAAATTCACTTACCTCTCTATCCTTAGTATTTATTCCTTCTATAATGACATCTCCAGAAAAATCCCCCGTTATTGTTTTTGGTATTATACCATTTAGTGTGAGACAAAGTGTTGATTTACCACAGCCTGACGGGCCTATTATTGAGACAAACTCCCCCTTCTTTATATTAAGATGAATACCTTTTAGGACTTCTTCAGTCTGAGAGTGGTATTTGAAGTGGAGGTCTTTTATCTCAATCATTATAACAGATTTTCCAACAATCTTTATAAACTTTACATCAATTGAATTTGGAGAGGGGATTGACAGTTGAAAGATTTATTGTGCGTTGGAAATGTTAACATAGATACTATAATGGGGGTCGAGTCATTCCCAGTTGTTAATGGAGAATCTAAAATAGAAGGTCTTGAGATAAGATATGGGGGCTCTGCTTTCAATGTTTCAGTTAATAGCTCCATATTGGGATTATCTTGCGGGATTATAGCGGCTGTTGGAAATGATAGTGATGGGATAATAGGAACTCTAAAAAATTACAATGTTGATTATTCTAATCTTATCCTTCAAAATTCCCCTTCTGGAAGGATGTTTATCATAAACAAAGGAAACGATAGGATGTTTCTTTTTTATAAAGGCGCTAATGATAAGTTTGAAAAAAATATGATAAACTACCAATTTTTTAAGGAATATAGATTTGTTCATATCTCTCCCACAAAAATCGAAATAGCAGAACATGCAATAAATATCGCAAAAGAAAATGGAAACATTGTTAGTTTTGATCCGGGTGAGCAACTCTGTTATTCTCATTCTGATAATGTATTAAAGATGGTGAAAAATGTAGATTTTCTTTTTGTCAATAGACATGAACTTTCAGCTTTAGTAGGATCCAAAGACTTAGAAGACGGAGGGGAGTATCTAAAGAAGCGACGAGTCAAGAATGTTATTGTCAAGGCTGACAAAAATGGAGTTTATTATTTTGGTAAAAATTATATTCATGAAAAAGCATTTCCAGTGAAAGTTATTGACCCTACAGGTGCAGGAGATACATTTTCATCTGCTTTCATAAATAATTATATTAAGACCTCTGATATAAGAAGTTCGTTAAGATATGCAAACGCAGCAGCAAGTTTTTGTGTACAGAGCTATGGGGCCATATTAAAAGTTAAAAAAGAAGAGATTGAAAATTTATATAGGAGCAGGTTGGATGGATAAAAGAGTTATAGCTATTGCAGAGGATATAAAAGAGATGAAGATAAGAGGGGCTGCAAAAATAGGTAGAACTGTTGCAGAAGCCCTTAAGTTAGAGGCGGAAAGCTATAAAGGCAATGACCCCGATGGATTTGTTAAAGATATTAAGAAAACAGCCAGATTTCTTATTGCTACAAGACCAACTGCCGTTTCACTTGAAAATGCCCTTAGGTACGTCTTAGTTGAACTTGGGAAAGGATATAAGAACGGAGAAGATGTCGCATCTCTAAAAAAAATGATCTCAATAGCATCTGATGATTTTTGTGAAAATTCAAATCTTGCACTTGAAAGGATTGCCGAAATAGGCTCAAAGCGTATAAGAGACGGAGATGTTATCTTTACCCATTGCAATAGTTCAATGGCCCTTGGTATCATAAAGAAGGCTCATAGGGATGGGAAGAAGATCAAAGTGTATGCTGATGAGACAAGGCCAAGGCTTCAAGGGCTACTAACAGCAAAGGAATTACTAGATGAAGGTATAGATGTTACTTTAATTGTGGACTCGGCAGCTAGGATATTCATACGTGAGGCCGACCATGTTATTATTGGCGCAGATGCAGTAGCAGCAAATGGGGCTGTGGTCAATAAAGTGGGTACAGCAACGCTTGCATCAATAGCGCACGAAGCAAGAGTTAAGGTAATCGTTGCAGCAGAAACTTACAAATTTAATCCTCAGACTTATTGTGGAGAATTAATCGAAATTGAAGAAAGAGACATATTTGAAGTGATTTCAAAAGAAGATTATGAAAAACTAAAAGGACTTAAAGTCAATAATCCTGCATTTGATGTTACTCCTCCTGAGTACATAGATTTGATTATAACAGAAAAAGGATTAATAGCTCCTCAAGCAGCAATTTTAGTATTGAAGGAAACTTATGGATTGGGATTGTTTGAGAAGGAACCATGGGAGGATTAAATTTATAAATTGTTATAGTTCTTTTTAGATTGCGCCTCGGTGGCTCAGCCTGGCTAGAGCGGCTGACTTGTAATCAGCAAGTCGGGGGTTCAAATCCCCCCCGGGGCTTCCTATTTTAATTCGAAATCACTCGGCTTAGTATATAAATAAAAATGAAATTATTGCATTCTCTTCTTTTCCTAATGTAAATCAATTTGGCCTTATCTGTAACACCCTTAAATTTCTATTTAAGATATTTTACAAGTGTAAGCTTGAGGTATATAATTTATAAAGTATTTTAATTACAATATACTTGTAAGACCTCGATAATTATATAATTGTATAGAATTTAATCTCCTGGAGGCAAAATAAAGATGGTAGGCCCAGTAAATTTCAATACTTTTCCAGAAGAGGATTTCATAAAATTTGCCCTTGATTCTCTGATGGCCAATATTAGAGATGATAGTCAAAGGAAATACCTGACAAAGACAAGGCTTGTGAAATTCATAGTATTTATGGCTGAGAAATTGAACTATACTAATCTTACTTATGGCTGGTACAGACACGGATTTTTTTCTCCCGTGGCTGTAGAGATCTTGAATACCAAGCATGTTAACTCTTTATCCGATTATGTTAGCTCAGATATTAAGTCCAAACCTGAAGAGCGTTTAGCTATAGACAAAATCATTAACGACTACAAGGGCATATTCATGAAACCAAGGGAACAATTTTACGACTGGGTATACAAAAATAAATGCCCGAAGGAGTATAAGCCTCTGTATAAAAACAATATACAAACAGTGGAATTCATTAGTCAAGTAATAGATTCCATAAAAAAAGACAGTTATGATCCCTTGATCAATAACAAGATTGAGAATGTTATAACAGACTACTACACTTCGCTGCACCATGTGAAAGATGAAGAAATACTCCAGGCTTTTTGTGATTTTACAGATATATTTGAAAGCATGATGCTAGGCCTAAGAAATAATAAAAATAGATCCAAAGCATTTGTCTATCTGGGAAAGCTAAAAGAAATCCAGGATAGGCTTTATACATATTTGACACCGTACACCAATACACTGACGGGCCCAAAAAAAGAAGAGGAAATTAAAAGATTCACAGAGAAATCAAAATTAGAAGTAGTAAAAATAAGAAAAGAGCTGCAAGAACTTCAGTCAGATCTGATAAAAGAAAACCTATGGCCTTCATATGAGGAAATGCTTTCTTATACGGAAGAACTATCAAAAGATCTAAAGCCCGAGGAATTAAAAAAACTAGAGAGAATGATGCTATCGTAGGGTTGCTATGAACTTCTTTTGTGACTCTGGCGTTCCTATAGCATATGCCTATCCCAACGATAAATTTCACATTAATGCAAAAAAACATTTCCAGAAATTCCCCTTTTCTAGTTACAAATATTTTTACTCAAGAGAAGTAAGAATGGAATTTGAGAAAAAGAGGCTAGAGAGATTTAGTACCCCTGGCAGGGATGTCAGAACAATCAGATCAGTTCAGAAGACCGCCTTTGATTTCTTTTCACGTGCAGCTGAAAAGAATTTCCATGACGACAAGCTGTATAAGAATCTAGAAAAAGCCATACTTGATGAACTTGTAACGAAAACTGGAAAGAGCCCCCACAATCTTGAAAAGGATTCCAAAATCATTAGTAATTCAATTTTATGGTCCTTTAGAGAATCTCCTTCCAATCCAGCTTTTTTAACTGTGGACTATAACGATATTATAAAAAATGGGGAGTTCATACTCCAGGTGGCCTCTGGTCTAGTTGGCCACAAGATCATACTATTTTTTAGAGGGCTTTTTGAATCTAAGTGATAAGTATGCAATTGGCCTTAAAATTAGGGCCAATCTGATTTATGTAGGTTATGTAGGATATTGGCCATTTTCATAAAAACCCCTATACGAGGCGTAAAATTTTATATTTTCTAGGAAATGGGGTAAAACCTACATATCCTACATAGATTCTAGGTGTCTTCAATTATTGCTTCTTCCGGTGGATTAAATTCAATATACTCTTCATTTGACAGCCACTCGCGCTTGATGCCTATGTCCATGTATAGAACCCCTTCCATGGTTCTTTCCTTGTCATATCCCTTGTCCTTCATTATGCGCCCGAACTTCTGGATCTTAAACGTGGTAATCCCTTCAAGTTGTGAGAAGTTTTCATAGACGGTGTAGAGCTCAAAGCTCTTGACTTTGGAACCTTTCTCTATATAGCAGCACTTTTCAAGGAAAAATCCGACCGGATCGTTTTCTAGGTTTGCCTCAGTCGTTATGGCCCTAACTTTAGGAGGTATTGTTAGCTTCTTGTTTAGTTCAATGTCCTTTTTGTATTCAATCCATCCTTCATACATCCAGTTCAAAATTGCGCTTTTTACATTGGGGTCTGAAAGCTTGTATGGAAGCTCCTTGTCCTGCTTATCTTCAGGGATTGTAACGTCAAAATGCACAAATACCGTTCTTTTGATGAAGTTGGGCTCATGGCCAGAGTATTTGAGCTTGTGATTTCCCTCAAAAATAAGCTTACAGGTGGGGGTGTACTCCTCTTCCTTCTGATATAGATCGCGTGATGCGATCACATCCCCTCCAGTTATGCTTTTTATCAGGTTGTCATCGACCCTGTTGGCATCCTCCGGGACCTCATGGATAACGACCAAACGCTTGTTCTTCATTCTAATAATGTCGCTTCTTGCCTGGCCAGTCTGCAGCTTCTTTTTTTCAAATGTGGTAAATGGTGCAACTTGCGAATAGTCGCCAAGTACCCTTGTTATGGCTTCAGTGAATCTTGACTTCCCGTTATCCCTCTTGCCGTAGCAGCAGTAGTACCTCTGCTCGATTATTGCAGCATTTAGAGATAGCCCGCAGATCTTCTGCACAAATAGCCTTACATCCGCATCCGGCAGTATTGTTGATATGAAGCTGTCCCAGAGATCAGATCTTGCAGCAGGGTCATAGGT
>JABLXD010000007.1 GCA_013178285.1 Methanofastidiosum sp. | reverse complement strand
ATTTCTATGTTTTTTTGAAAAGGAGAATTTTTCTCTTACATGCACGGGTGCATTCTGATAAGTAATTTTAAAGTTTAATAGGAACATCTATTATCCTCTCTTTATTCTTCCATAGGCCTCAAGGATTTCTCCTTTTTTTCTAGCATTAATTAAGTTTTTTGCTTCCTTTTCCTTACTATCGATAAATTCAGTTAATTCTTCTTTAAGTTTTTTGGAATAGTATGGGCATTCGCCTTTGGTTGATATTGCCAAGAGAAGATTTTCTCTTTCTATGACTGCTGGAAAGATAATATCCGATATATCTTTATTATCAACTACATTTACCATTATATTATGATTCTTGCATATTTCACAAAGATTTTTATTCAGTTCCTTGTTATTTAATGATAGTATAACAAAACATATTTCTTCTTTTAGTAAAATAGGAAAATTTTCTTCGTTTATCTTCATTTTTAATTTTTCTATATTTAAATTATCAAAGTCTTTGTGAAATTCTAATGAAACAACTTTTATTTTATCTGTAAATTCCAGAAGTTTTTTTGTTTTTCTTAAGGATACATTCCCTGCACCGATAATTAAAACTTTTTTATTTGTATTAAGAATTATTGGGAAGTACAATTAATCACGAACAAACAACGTAACCATATTATAAATGTTTTCCCAAAAATCTTTATAAGACAACATTAGAAGTTTGTCCAATGGATGTTAAATTAACTCAAATAATTTCTAATGTATCACTTAGTCTTGGATTTAAATATAAGGTTGTTTCAGAATATTATTCTTACAAAAGTATAAAGAATACGGCCAGGGTAAAAAAAGGTATTTTATATGTGAGGGTTTCAGATAGGTTGAGAGATGCACCCCAGGATGTTAAAGAATCTCTTGCCTATATTCTTTTATCTAAGATTAAAGGGATTAGAGTCGCCCCAAGATACAAAAGAACATATAATGATTATATCCACAACCTTATTATAAATGAACCTTTTGACACTATAAATGGAATACATGCTCCTGTTGGAAATTATTTTGACCTTGAGGAAATATTTTCTACAATAAATAATAATTTCTTTTCTAACGAAATATCTAAGCCATCATTAAGGTGGTCTAAAAGAAGGGCTTATCGAATTTTTGGTAGATACGACCGTTCTAAAAATGAGATAGTAGTTTCAAGTCTTTTAGACGATAAGAGAACGCCTAAGTTTGTAGTTGAGTATATAATGTATCATGAAATGTTACATATTAAATTTGGATTCATTTATAAAAGAGGTAGAAGAAAAATACATACAGGACAATTTAAAAAAGATGAAGAGAAATTTCCTTTTTATAAAGAATCTATAGATTATTTAAAAAAGATATCTGGAAGAGAAAGGAAATTTCTTTTTTAGAAAGTCTTTTAAGTAGATTTTTGGCTTAAATAACATATTTGGGGGTCTTTGATGAGAATTGTAATGAAATACGGTGGGACATCAGTTGGGAATGCTGATAGATTCCTTAACACTGCAAATATAGCCATTGATACATACAATAAAGGAAACGAAGTGGTAGTTGTAGTTTCTGCAATGTCTGGGGTAACTGACATGCTTCTTGGGGCTGCGGATAAATCCCTTAAGGGAGAGGATATTGCCCCCGTTTTAAATGAACTTAGATCCAAGCATTTTGATGCTTGTAAAAACATTAAAAATGATGAAATATTAAAAATTACCAAAGAAGGGATAGATACTCTTTTAGTTGATCTAGAAAAAAGTTTGATAGGGGTCCACTATTTAGGCGAACTTTCTTTAAGATCAAAAGACAGAATAGTATCTTTCGGTGAAAGACTTTCAAGTTTAATATTGTCAAAAACTATTGAAGCGCAAGGTGTTTTATCAGATAAAATTGACGCCTTTTCTTTGATTGTAACTGACAATAACTTTGGAGAAGCAGCGGTATTATTTAACGAAAGCTACAAAAAAACATCAGATACAATATTGCCCTTATTAAAAAAAGGCATGATTCCAGTAGTTACTGGATTTATAGCTAAAAGTAAGGATGGAGATATTACTACCCTTGGTAGGGGGGGTTCTGATTACACTGCATCTATAATCGGAGCAGGAATTGGGGCTGAAGAAATATGGATAATGACTGATGTTGATGGAATAATGACTACAAACCCTAAAATATGTAGCAATGCATACACTATTCCTGAGATGTCTTACCTTGAAGCAATGGAACTAGCCTATTTTGGTGCAAAAGTATTACATCCTCGAACTATTGAACCTGCAGTTACTAAAAATATCCCTGTCAGAGTAAAAAACAGCATGTCCGACTCTTCTGGTACTTTGATACTTAAAGATACAAAAGCTAATCACAAAGTTGTAAAGGCCATAAGCATAATTGAAAATGCAGCCATAGTTTATGTTTCTGGTGCCGGAATGATTGGAGTTCCGGGGGTAGCTGCAAAAGTATTCAACGCATTAGGCGACCATAGTATCAATGTTTATATGATCTCTCAAGGATCCTCAGAAGCAAATATCTCTTTTGTAATATCTGAAAAAGACACAGAAAAATCTGAAAAAGCTTTGAGAGAAGCATTTCCTACAAAAGATTTAGTAAGAGATATTTCTCATATAAAAGGGGTCAACATCATAAGTGTAGTGGGTAAGGGAATGAAAGGCGCAGTAGGAACTGCCGGAAGATTATTTACTGCAATTGCAAATGATAAGGTCAATATACTTATGATTTCTCAAGGATCTTCTGAGGTTTCAATATCTTTCGTGGTATCTAAAGAAGACGGATACAAAGCAATAAGAGCAATACACAAAGCTTATCTTGAATAGAATTGATTTTACTTTTTCTTTTCAATTTCTTTTAATCTTAATTCAATTGCATCTTTCCCTTTTTCAGAGGGTGCATAAATGGGGATTTTTGTCTTAGTTTTGTAAATGCCCCTTTTATCGCCAACTTCTTTTATTTCTGTAGACATACATGCAGTTATTATATCTCCTTGCTCCAGAAATATAATTGCGTCTTCCATAGAAGCCCCTGTAGTGTGGACCCCAAATATTATAACATTACAAAAATTATCCTTTTCAATTTTTCTTATTTCGGGTAATTCTTTTGCGTTTGATACTGTAATCGCAATATTCTTGTAACCTTTTGATATTGCCATTTTTAACCCTTCGATTTGATTTATCTCGGAGGTTTCTGGATTTAATACATTAGATTTACCTATAAAAGTGATTACACTATTAATGGGACATGTTTTAATAATTCCTGATATCCTTCCCGCTACACCCTCAACTTTTTCGGGATCTGTTAAAATAACTGTTCCACAACCATCCCCTACAATAACTACAGCGTCCAAAAATCCCTTTTTTAATAAAGTTGACATAATCTCACTTGCACCAATAGATAAAAAATCCTGTGAAGTGAATTTCCTGTCTTCAGTGCACATACCAAAATCTTTAATTCTAAATTCAATATTTTCTTTTATTGATTCTTTAGTTAATTTCTTTATTCCCCTATATTTATCAAAAAGTGGACAATAATCTATAATGGGATCTTCAACACTTACAACTTTTCCATCCCTTATAACTACCTTAGATTTGCCCAAAGCTTCGATTATATGTTCACCCATAAAAAGAAGTTAAAAAAAAAGTTTAAAAGTATGTCGGAAATAATTATTATAATGATGAGCGACCCCTTCTGAGCGTTAGGCTATGATGATGATTTTGAGTTCTGAACTCAAATCTATTAAAGTCGCAATCGTATCAGTATATTCTTTCAAGTGAAAGACATTTTGGACACATATATATGGTAACTATATTTCCTTTTCTTTCTGGAAATTTATCCATATCTATATGTAGTACTCCAAAATGACCTTCGTATTCACAACTGCCACATTTTAAGGTTTCTCTTGAAACAAGTCGCTTCTCACTTATCCGATAAAAATTTTTGATATCGCCCATTTTAATAGGCTCAGATAAAAGAATTTCTATAGATTCTTCTAAAGTTTCAGCTTTAACAGTCTTAAATAAATTGAAGACATACTCTTTCATTTATATCGCTATATAATTTAGTTTATAGACTATATAAAAATATCTTCTAAAAACCAATAATATTATATTATAATTTAACTATTATTTTATGATGACAAGACACTTTAAGAATGGTCCGTCATTAGGTTATCTAAAGAGCCGAGAAGGAAAAATCCTTTTAACAATAATGGTTTTTTTTGTAATAGAAGTTAATACTTTTGCGTATATTGAAAAGTTGGCCATATTAGATGCCATTTATTTTACCATAGTCACGCTTGGAACCGTTGGATACGGAGATATACATCCTACATCTACTTTGGGTAGAATAATCACTTCTTTATTCATAGTAGTAAATATAATGATACTGGCATTTTTTGTTGAACAGATAGGAGAACGTTTAATTAAACAAAAAATAGAAGAGGTATTGGGGATTGAGAGAATGGAAGAAATTGAAGATCATATTATAATATGTGGTTACGGCAGAATTGGAAAAGTTATAGTTTCAGAACTAAAAGAAATGAACTCTAAGTTTGTTATTGTAGAAATTAATGAAATCCTAACAAAAATGATTTCTGAAACAACAGATTATAATGTCGTGCTTGGGGATGCCAGAAAAGAAGATATTTTAAGAAAAGCAGGAATTGAAAAAGCTAAAATAATAATCACAGCTTTAAATGAGGATTCGGATAATGTATTTACCGCAATTACTGCAAAGTCAATGAACGATAAAATAAGGATAATATCCACTGCTGCTAATTTAGAGAATATGGATAAACTCTACAAAATTGGCGTCAATCAAGTTGTATCCCCTCAGGTGGTAACTGGAAAAATACTTGCTCATGCCGTAAATATCCCTGATTTTTTGACCCTTATTGATAGAATATTTCTCTCCAATAATGAAAATATATGTATGGTTGCATTAAAGGAAGACCTTTATGGAAAAACTGTTAAAGATGTAGGGGACGAAGTATTTGCAATTGTTAGAGACGAAAAAATTATAAAAAACCCAAATACGGAAGATACATTACAAAAAGGAGACAAACTCATAATTGTTCACTAGATAAATTTAAACTAGAAATATAAATTGAGAGCGGAATTAGAAGTAAAATTAAGGGATAAGGGCTTATTTCTATCGAAACTAAAAATATTGATAATATCAGACTGTAATACGGGATTAGGATCCTATTGTCCTTAGTTCTTTTGTATAATTTAAACAGCGATATTGAGGCAAATAAGGTAAATATCATAACTTCAATAAGGCCTCCATCAAAAATAGGCGGGCCAAATATAGTTGAAGTAATGTTGTGGGAATAATTAAGTATCTCTTGACTTATTATGTACCCTGTTGTAGTTTCTGTTAATAACGAATAATTGCTAAATAGATTTAATCCTATTTTTGCACATATTTTATCAAACACATCAAATGTAAATGTAACTCTGTACCATAGTAATTCGAAAGGATTTAGTTTCCAGTTTTGGGGAAGTAATAATACTGTGATATAACCTAGCACGATAGTTATTATTGAGCCGACTAGACCAAAATACAATGTTTTTTGTTTTTTGTCTAACAGATAAAACATAATCATAGTTGAAATAATTAAAAGTATTATATACGTTCTAAATCCATATAGAACGAATAATAATAATGAAGTAATCGGAAATATGAGGTAGTAAGGATATCTACTTTTTAAGATTCCAAAGTTATTTGACACTAATACAAACGAGTATCCAAGAACAAATAAAGGCGTAAGTGCTAGTTCTCTAATTTCTGGATTTAATAATGGAAGCTTACCCAAAATTAATATATTCAGAAAACATAATAAAAACCCTAGAATATAAATTTCTTTGTAGTATATGGAAAAATAATTTTTCCGTACCATAATAATAATCATTAGAGCTAACAAGGATAAAATAATAGAATAATATCCAAATCTTTTAAATGTAATAAATATTACAAGAAATAATATTATTCCTATCAAATAATTTTCTTTAATATTTAGATTAAATTTACTTCCAGCAATAAATAGTGAACTAATCAACAAGATATACAATAAAGTGTAAAAAGAAATTCCAGGATTATAATAATCAATAAAGTAATTTTTTCCCATTAGTCCCATTATACAAAATATAATAAAACCAATAAGAAAAATATAGGGAGAAAATAATTCATCTTTAAATTTCAAAGTAGTCCCCGGGTTCTAAGATCTTCACCTCTGCATCTAATTCAAACTCGTTGACAAAAATCTTTAGTTCACTAGGATTTTGTCTTATTAGAGGTGTTGTATTATAATGCATTGGAACAATTATTTTTGATTTTAAATATTTGGCTGCATAAGCAGCTTCTCTGGGCCCCATAGTGTATCTAGATCCTATTGGAAGTAGAGAAACATCAGGTTTGTAAAGCTCACCAATTAACTTCATATCTTTAAAAAGTCCAGTATCTCCCGCATGATAGAACGCTTTATTTCCGTCTCTTACTACAAAACCAATTGGATTTCCTCCGGAATATCCTCCTTTATCTGTTACATTAATACAGCTGGAATGATCCGCCCTTACTGCAGTTATTTGTATTCCATCAATTTCAATGGTACCTCCCATGTTCATTCCTTCAGTCTTTGTAATCCCATTTTCTTGGGCATAAAGAGTTAATTCATGAATAGCTACAAACACTGCACCAGTATTCTTGCATATCTCTATGGAATCTCCAAGGTGGTCCCCATGACCGTGAGTTGCTAAAACAATATCTGCTTTTCTGATGTCACTTGCTTTCAAACAAGCTCTCGGATTCTTATTTAGAAACGGATCTACTATTATAGTTCTTGAACCCGTTATTCTAAAAGCCGAGTGGCCTAAATATTCAATTTTCATATTGAACACCATATAAATATATTTTTAAGAGTATAAAAAATTTGTTACTAGGATAAGTTTAACAAATTGGAGTTATATCAAATTCTAATTCTCATATCTTTTCCAATTTACTCCATAAACTATTTTTTCAGTAATTTTTTTATAATAATTGAGTCTCACTATTTTAGGAGTCCTATTATTGTATATCTTCCAAGGGCCGTGATTCTACCAATGCTATCTGTATCATCTTATCTAATATTTTACCTATTTCAAAGTTTCTAATCTCAAGGAATTTTATTTCCCCTTCTTCAGAATCAGTATTTTCAGATAAAGGAGGGAGAACAATAAGTATATCCTTGCTATTAAAAAGAAATAACAATACTTTTGGTGTAAAGGGTAGCACTCTGATATTAAATAGTGGGGGAATGTTTTTTAATTCTTTTATCAGTTCTTTATTTAATATTTCACTTTTAACAAATAGATTTTTCGGAAAATATTTATTTTTTAATATTGAATTGATTTTTTCAAAGGCAATTGAATTAAAAAATCCAAAAACACAAGTTAATTCTTTCGATTCATTGCCCAACTCTTCAAATTTCTTATAAAAATTTTTCCAATTTCTTTCAACATTTATTGTTGGTAAGAGTTCATATCTATTTTTATTTGAAAGATTTTCTAAATTAAGTTTAATTGTTTCTGCTATTTTTTTATTCTCATTAAGGTACTCCTCTATCCTTTCATTAATATCCCCTAAAATGAATAATGAAGGCCTTCCTTCCTTTTTCTTTATCCAATCTTTTTTTAGTAAGCCATTGATTGTATCGTAAATTCTAGAGTAGGGCACTCCCGAATCTATGGAAATATCTTTTGCTGAAGACTCACTGTTTTTGATTATAGATAAAAGTACCTTTGATTCATATTCAGTTAATCCAACTCTCATTAGCTGTTCTTCAATTTCCATAGAAACAAATAATACTTTTCATATATTAAAGTTGTGGAAATATTTATAATTTAAATGAAAATCTCAAAAAATATGAACATAAGACGAATTATTCAAGTTTTGACTTTAGCCATTTCTATAGTGGCTTTTGTAATATTTATTAAAAATAAAAAAGAATCTATTTTACTCTTGTGGATGTTGGGGGTTTCTTTATCTTCTTTAATATTTGGGAGAATATTCTGTGGTTATTTTTGCCCTTTCCACGCGTTCGACAAGGGATGGGGGCACATTGTTAATAAATTAGGTTTGAAAAAAATTAAAACACCCAGTTTATTAAAGAAAGGATCTATTTATTATCCAATTTCAGTTATACTACTGATTTTGATAATATTAAAAATTTCTGGCTTAATAATTCCAATTAAAATAAAAATTCCATTTCTAATAGTTGCATTTCCCATATTGGCGTTATTTACTTCTGACCTGTGGCACAATTATTTATGTCCTTTTGGTTTAATAATGAAATTACCCTCGTTAAATAGATTATTAATGCCCAATATAGACAATCACTCCTGCACAAACTGTAATTTGTGCAAGAAAGCATGCCCCACAGAAGCAATAGAATTAAATAACGAAAAAATGAAGATAATAGGTAGCAAATGTATTTTATGCTATGAATGTGAAAAGATCTGTAAATTTGATTCTATAAAAATATAAAGGTGATCAAATGAAAATAGTTAAAGTAAATGAACAAAAAATTATTGAAACCCCACATAAAGTGGATGTTAGAAAATTATATGACTCCGAAAAGGCACAAGCTATCCATATAACATTAAAACCTGGAGAAGCTCTTTTAAAACACATCACTCCTGTTGATGTATTTTTTTACGTGCTCGAAGGAAAAGGAATTGTAGAAATCGGAGATGAAAAGGAAGAAGTATATCCAGATTTACTTATTGAGAGCCCTGCAAAGATTCCGCACAGATTACTAAATCAAAGCGATAAATTATTTCGTTTCCTTGTTGTTAAAGTTCCAAGGCCAACTGAACAAACAAAGGTATTATAATAAAATAATCGGAATCTCATGGTAGATTATATGATTGGAAAAATTGATGGTAAAATACTTGAAGCAATTCTTGAAACCATCCCTATTGAATTTTCAGTTCTAAATGAAGATGATAAGGTCTTGGCTTGGAATAAACACGAGACAAGAATATTTAAAAGACCGGAAGCAGCTTTAGGAAGGGACGTTAGGCAGTGCCATCCTGAAAGAAGTCTTGACAAAGTTGAACAGATAATCAGTGAGATGAAAGAAGGGATAAGAGATAAGGCAAGATTTTGGATTGACCTCCCTCTTGGAAAAAATGGTGAAAAAGAGAAGGTAATGATAGAATATTATGCATTAAGAGATCAAGATGGAAATTATTTAGGATGCCTTGAATCAAGTCAAAATATTGCCACTATCCAAAAATTAGAGGGTCAGAAAAGACTACTCGATTAAATCCATTATAAGTTATATATTATTTTTTTATCAATATGCTTTATTCTAGTGTTCCTCTAACAAAGAACAGTCTGAAACAAACATTAGTGTTGTTATAAATTTGGGAAACTCAATTAAAGGTATTTTAAACAATATAAGTAACTGATATCAAAAATCTTCCTACTAGTGTTAAAGAACTAGCTTAATCATCCCCAATACTATAGTAGACTAATCCCAAAATTAGGGGTAATAACCTATTTATATTAAGAATAATAAATATTTTTATGTTTGTATTAGATTCTGATTACAAAACATTCAACGAGAAAGCATATGTTAGACTAATTCTTAAGAATGATTCAAAAATAGAGGCATTCTACAAAGACTTTGAGCCATATATTTGGGCAGTGTGCGATCAGAGAGAGATCGAATCTAAAAAGGAGCTTATAGAAGGAATAAGTAAAGAGTCCCATGGGAAATTCTTAACTATTAAAAAATGTATTGTTGAAGAGAGATATATTTTTGGCAATAAAGTGCCCGTCCTAAAAGTTATATTTAATCACCCTTCGGATGTGCCCAATCTTAGAAAAGAAATAGAAGATATTTCAGACATTTATGAATATGACATTCCCTTTGCTAGAAGGTTTCTTATTGATAAAAATCTTATCCCCGCAATACACTACAATTTTGAAATTGAAAAAGAGGGAGAAATCCCCATTATAAATAATTTCCAAATAGAGGGAAATCTAAATTTGTCTCTAAAAGTATTAGCATTTGATATAGAAGTATACTGCAAGGCAAAACCTGATGCCCAAAATGATCCCATCATCATGGTTGGTATTTCCACTAATGATTTTGATAAGGTAATTACCTATAAAAATGTCACGGCAGATTATATTGAGGTCGTTGATAATGAAATATTAATGTTAAAGAAATTTTTTGATATTCTTTTAGAGTACAATCCTGATATACTTTATACTTACAACGGGGATACCTTTGATTTTCCTTACATATATGAAAGGGCAAAAAAACTGAAAATATCTCACCCCGTATTAGATGAAATAAGAATTGATAGAAGAGGAATTAATGATAGTAGCAAGATCCCAGGCATGGTACATATTGACCTTTATCCACTAAGTAGAAAACTACTAAGTTTAAATAAATACACCCTTGAAAATGTTTATCTCAATTTCTTAGGTAAAGAGAAAAGTAAAATCCAGCTAGCTGAGATGGATCAGTTTTGGGAAGAAGGAACACAAGAAGGACTATTAAAAGTCGCATTATACAATAAAGAGGATGCTGTAGCAGCAAAGGAAATTGGTGCTGCAATAGGCCCTCTAGAAATAGAACTCTCAAGGATAGTTGGGCAGAATATTTTTGATATGTCTCGAATGGCCTCCTCTAATATGGTTGAATACCTTTTAATGAAAAGAGCATTTGAAGAAAAAACAATAGTCCCTAATAAACCAAAAGGCAGTGAATATCTAGAAAGGTCTTCAGAAACTTATGAAGGTGGATTTGTTCTGGACCCTAAAAAAGGACTTCACGAGCACATAGCTGTTTTTGACTTTAGGTCACTATATCCCTCCATAATTATTGCACACAATATAGACCCAAATACAATAGGTTGTGATTGTTGCGATAATACCTCTCCAGAAGGAGTTAATTTTTGTCTCAATAAAAAAGGATTCATTCCTGAAATATTAAAAGAACTTATCGAAAGAAGGGTACAGATTAAGAAAAAATTAAAGGAAGCTTCTGATAAAAATGAGAAGACTATTTATCAATCCCAGCAATGGGCTCTTAAAATCCTTGCTAACTCTTTCTATGGCTATATGGGGTATCCCCGTTCAAGATGGTATTCAAAAGAAGCGGCTTCAAGCATCGCTTCATGGGGAAGAGAATATATCCACAAAGCAATAAAAATTGCCGAAGAGATGGGATTGGATGTTCTTTATGGAGATACTGACAGTTTATTTGTAGGATTAGGATCAGAAGACATGGAAAAATCGAAATATTTTAGAGATAAAGTTAACTCTATCCTCCCTGATTTCATGGAACTGGAATTTCAAGGATATTACAGGCGTGGATTTTTCGTTTCTAAGAAAAGATACGCAATCATCGATAAAGAGAACAATATTACAACTAAAGGTCTAGAAGTTGTAAGGAGGGATTGGGCCGATATTGCGAAGAAGACACAAGAGGAAGTTTTAAGAACTATATTAGAAGGCAAAGGACCAGAAAAAGCAGCTGAAATTGTTAGGAAAATTACCCAAGAGTTAATTGAAGGTAAAACTCCTTTAGATTCACTTATTATATACACTCAATTAACAATGCCCCTATCAAGATACAAACAAATAGGGCCTCACGTCATTGTAGCACAACGGATGAAAGAAAAAGGAGAGGAAGTTAAAGCAGGTTCAATGATATCATTTATTGTAAAAAGTGGGGATGGCATGGTTAGGGATAGATCTTTTGACGTCGAATCATTTAGAAATGCAGGATATAAATATGACGCCGATTATTATATTGATAATCAAGTATTGCCCGCAGTTATGAGAATTCTTAAAGGATTTGGATACACAGAAGAAAACTTAAAGTATTCTAAAAATAAACAGATGACCCTTGGGGATTTCTTTTAATCCTTATTTATTTTACAATCTAACAAGAGTATATTTATTTGAATTCAATAGACGTTATTAATACTTTCTAGCCCTTCTTTTTTTATAGCAATCCTTACAATAAACTGGCCTTATCCCGTCAGGTTTAAATGGAACTTTTGTCATATTGCCACACTCAGAACAGACAGCTTCATGCATTTCCCGGAATTCTCCTCTAAAACCTTCCATTGTTTTTTCACTCATTAATAAATACTTCCTTTTTTGATATTTTTATTCTATTACTATAGGCGAATAATATATTTAAAATTTACTGATGAGGCATTGTATGAAATTTAACTACGAGATTTTTTGTTATCAATTTCTTGTAGTATTATGCGTTTTAATTTCTTTTTTGTTTTGTAGTCATGTATGACGTTAACTCTTTTCATGCTATTTGGATCTATCCCAGTCCAATAGACACATGTGGAATTTGTCATGGGCGTCGGTGTAAAAACTTGAAACCTTTCAATGTTTGACAGGTAACTTATTTTTTCCTTTAATTTCATTATTTCTTTCTCATCATCGCCTGGGTGGCAAATCATTAGATAATACTTAAGATACTGTTTTTTATCTTTGTTAATACTATCAAAGAAAGAAACAAATTCATCAAATCTCGAATTATCCTTATTCATAAGTGTCAAAACTTTTTCAGAAAAATGTTCAGGCGCTATTTTAAGACAGCCAGATATGTGGTGCTCTGATAGTTCTTTGATGTATTCCTTACTTTCTATTGCAAGGTCATATCTTATGCCACTTCTGACAAATATTTTCTTAACACCTTTAATCGCCCTAGCTTTTTTTAAAAGCGAGATTAATTTCATATGGCTTTTGTCTAGTTTATTACAGTTAATGCATTCTTGATTGCATTTATCTGCACAATCCATCCCATACATATTTGCAGAAGGCCCACCAAGATCATCTATATATCCTTTAAAATCTGGATGAGATGTTAGTGATTCTATTTCTTTTAAGATTGAACGTTCACTCCTTGAAACTATTTTATCTCCTTGGTGGAGTTTAAGTGAGCAAAAATTACAATTACCTATACAACCTCTATGAGTAACAACTGAAAATTTTGCCATCTTTAAAAGAGAATTAGGATGAAGTCTCCTTGAATATGGTAGTGAGTATATCCAATCTAGGTCTTCTGTTGTGTATTCTGGATAAGAGTATTGAAGGAGATAGTTATTATCGTAGAACTGGGCTAAATTCTTCTTATTTGAAAGTAGTTTCTGCATTTCACAAAATTTTAGTGGATCTTCTTTTACTTCTTCAAACGAAGGAAGCAGTTCGAATCCTTCATCCAAAGTTTTACTTATGATGCATGTCCCTGGAATTCCTTTAAGTTCGATGCCTTTTCTTGATCTTTCTGCTATTTCAAGAATTTGTTTTTCTCCATTTCCATATACTAAAATGTTTGCTCGAGTATCAAAGATAATGCTCCTTCTGATATCATTGTTCCAGTAATCATAATGGGCAAATCTCCTCATTGAAGCTTCTATTCCACCTATAACAATCACTGCCGACTTGAAGTATTCTCTAATCTTGTTACAGTATACTATCAAAGCCCTATCAGGCATCAAAGATAAGTTAGAGTGCGGGTCTTCTGATCTCTTTTTTTTTAATGGCGTATAGTTATGGAGCATGCTATCTATAGATCCAGACGTAACAGCAAAGAATAATTTTGGCGTTCCAAGTTTCAGGTAATCTTCTTTTGTTAAGGGTTTTTCTATAATCCCGATTTTGTAACCTTTACTTTCTAGGACTCTTGAGATAACTCCTGAAGGAGATAATGGGTGATCGTCGTAATACTCTGCCGTAATTAATATTATGTCAAAGTCCTTACCCGATTTAGATATCACAAAATCCCTCAACTATAATAAAAGAGGTTTAAGATATATTTAAAATCTATCTAAATACTGATTAATTTTTGGGTATAGGGTCTGGATTAGTCTTAGTATAATTTCCTTAATTAGATAAAAAATTATGCTAGGATAATAAACTTAGTAAAATTATTAAGTTTAACTTAATAAACTATAGATTGGCCGATTCTTTGTAACCAAGTTCTTTTGCCTTTTGAAAACATATAATGGATTCAAAATACAAACCTTGTTTTTTAAGTGCAAGTCCTTTGTTATACCATGCAAAAGCAAAATTTGGATTGATTAAAATAGCTCTATCATAGTATTTAATAGCTTCATCGTATTTGCCTTGAGCTCCAAGTATAAGTCCCTTGTTACACCAAGCATAAGCAAAATTAGGATCTATAACAATCGCTTTGTCAAAGCATTCAATAGCTTCATCGTATTTTCCTTGTATTAAAAAAGCAGCCCCTTTGTTAACCCATGCGGATGCATAGTTTGGATTTATGGCAATTGCCTTATCATAGCATTCGATCGCTAGGGGATAATTACCTTGTATATAAAATACTATTCCCTTTCCTTCCCACGCGTAAATATAGTTTAAATCTATTGAAATTGCCTTATCATAGCATTCTATAGATTTAATATAATTACTCTGCTCTTCAAATGCAAGTCCTTTGTTATACCAAACCTGAGCAAAATTAGGATTTATGGCAATAGCTCTATCATAACATTCAATAGCCTCGTCGTATTTTCCTTTATTATGAAGTACAAGACCCTTGCCTTCCCATGCATAAGCAAAATTAGGATTTATCTCTAAAGCCTTATCAAACTTCTCTAGAGCCTCGTCGTATTTTCCTTGATTGTATAATGAATTTCCTTCCATAGTATATTCTTCAGCATTTGGAGCAAAGGATAGTGTTATGGCCCATATTATCATAAAAGCTATCAGGAGTATAGATAAAATAGAAATGGGATTCTTGAATTTGTAAATTATGCCTTTCTTTAATTCTAGATTTTTTCCACAATGCAGACAAATGTCCCAACTGCCATATATTTCCTCATTACAGTAGGGGCAGTAATCCTTATCATCATCCATATCGTCTGAATCTATGCTATCTTCAGGATCTTCTTCGTAATCGCTTGATGCTTTATTTGCTGAAAATAAATTTCTAGTGTTTAGAAATCTGAACCTGCTCTTATACTTCAAACTATTCCCACAATAAAGACAGATATCCCAGTAGTCAAATATTTCTTTATTACAATAAGGACAGCAATCCTTACCGCCCTCCATATTTTCTAGATATATACTATCCTCAGGCTCTTCTTCATCATTGACAAATGCTTTCTTCCTTGAAAATATATTGTGCCTCATCTCTGTTATTAGCCCTTTGTATAAAGCCAAGGCAATAGTTACGATGATTAAAATATAAAGCAATATTGAAATGTAAATAATATTCATGGATTTAGGTTGCCCATAGTATGTCTTTGTAATTCCAGTTAAGATAATTCCCAGTACTAGGGATATCAATATTATTAATGGTGGGCGCGATAAATCGGCTTCAGTTCGCATTCTATTCATTTAATTTCATCGTTTCCATATATTTAAGGATATGGAAAAAATTAGGGAAAATAGGGAAAGAAGTTTATCCAATATAAGGCTTGTAATATAAGACAAGTTTGCTAGTTTTGGATTATATTACAACCGGTTATAACATTAGTAAAATTATAAAGTAATTTTTTCCCTATAATTTATACGTTTTTTCTTATTATATTTACTTCAAAAAAATAAGATTATAAGCTTTGCATCTCTATCAGAATCAAAATCTTTTTATTGATTGTCGATTTATTAATAGTAATTCTTGGGGATTAAAATGAAGCACAATCTAATTCAAGTTGAAAATCTTTCATTTATTGTTGACGACGTAGTAATATTGGATAATATTTCTTTTTCAATTAAAGAAGGAGATTCCTTAGGGTTATATGGCCCTACAGGTAGCGGAAAATCAGTTTTACTCAATATCTTAAGGGGTACAAAGGGTTACGCCCCTTCAAAGGGAAATGTATACTACTTTGTTTCATATTGTCCAAAATGTAAACATATCAATCTCCCAAGCTATGCAGGAAATAAATGCCTTAAATGTAATTCTGAATACGTTCCCAAAAAAATAAATTTTTGGAAAGACGCTGAATTTTTCAATATGCTGAAGAGAAGAACGGCGATAATGTTTCAGAGAACATTTGCACTTTTCGGGCAGAGATCTGTAATTGAAAACATGTACGAAGTATTCGTAGACATGCAATTACCAGAAAAAGAAATCAATTCTAGAATAATTGAAATTCTTCAGAAAGTTAACTTGATACATAGGATGACTCATGTTGCAAGAGACCTCTCTGGGGGAGAGAAGCAAAGACTTGTTTTAGCTAGGCAACTCGCATTAGATCCAATAGTATTGTTTGCTGATGAGCCAACAGAAACTCTTGATCCTGTTACTTCAGATATTATTGAAAAGACATTAATTAGCATTTTTAAGAATGATAGTAAAAGTCTAGTAGTTGCATCTCAAAAATCTTCTATAATTAGCAAAGTCACTGAGAGGGCATTAGTTCTTGACAAAGGAAAGATAACTGAAGAATTAGATTCGTCCAATCTAATCGTAGAAGATATAAATCCCACAGACGATTATAAATTGATTTTTACAGAAACTGGAAAAGAGATGATATCCCTAGTCAATGTAAAAAAATACTTTTATTCTATATCAAGGGGAGTAATTAAAGCCGTTGATAATTTCTCCCTTACCGTCAATGAGAAAGAGATCTTTGGTATTGTAGGTAAGAGTGGGGCTGGGAAAACTACCGTTTCTAAGATTATAGGGGGGTTAATTCCTTTTAAAGAAGGAGAATTTAAACTTAGAATTGGTGATGAATGGATAAATATGAAAGAAGATGGCTCTTCAGGTAGAATAAGGGCAGCACCCTATATAGGAATTTTGCACCAGGAATACTCTCTCTACCAAAATAAAACTGTTTTTGACAATTTAACTGAGTCAATTGGATTAAAGCTCCCCATAGAAATAGCAACAAAAAAAGTATCTGATGTCCTAGAGGCAGTAGGATTTAATAAAAATAAAATCGAAGAAATTATCCATAAAACACCTGAATCGCTTTCTGAAGGTGAGCGGCATACAGTTGCTTTGGCACAGATTTTGATAAAGGAACCAAATCTTGTTATTCTTGATGAGCCAAGGGGGACAAAAGAAATTGCAAATGCAATAAGAAAATCAAGGGAATATTTAGACCAAACTTTCATTATAATAACTCATGACTCGGACTTTGTTGTCGATGCCTGTGACAGGTCTTGTTTCTTACTTGAAGGAAACATAGTAGAAATTGGACCTCCAGAAAAAATAAAAGAAAAAATGATTTTCTCAGAGCTAGAAGAAATTAGAAAGGAAACAATAAAAATATCTGAAACTATGAAGAAGGATCAAACGACTTTTGAGACAACAGAGAGGCAGGATTCAGGTTACTAGAATTTATTTTCTTTCCCACTTTTCTTTGTATTCTCTAAATATTGGATTTTTGGTATATTGGTATAATGAATCTAATTGGGCAACATGCATTTCATGGTAGTGATCATTTGCTATATTCCCCATTGCATCGTAGTAACTTTTTTTGTTTCCGGCATCGTATTCTGGTAAATAATGTTCAAGAGAAGCTAGACCTTCAAGATAAAGTCTCTCTGCTTTCTTATCAGTTGAAATAAGATAATACTCTCTCAAACGAACAATCACTGTAATAAATCCATTAAGAACATAAGGGGGAGTTTCTTTTGCATACTCTGGGTACCACACATAATACTTGCCTTCATCTTCTCTAATCATCCTGAGCCCACCATCCTTAACCTCAACTTCAAAAGCATTAAGGCTTTTGTCAATCATTTGCTTATATTTTTCGTCCTTAGAATATAAATGTGCAAATGAAAGGGCTTTTATTATTGTTGCTTGATTTAGGGATCCAGTCCACCCTTCTTTAAGGTCGTAGGGGGGCCAAGGATAATCGTATGTCCAAACTACAAAAGTTCCATTATCCCTGTACTCAGCATTCTCCATAAGCCAGTCTGCTAGATATAATCCTCTAGTTAGATAAGATTCGTTCCCAGTATCATGATATCGATAAAAAGCCTCTAAAGATTTCATGGCAACATTGTGTGGCGCAATCTGGTATCCAAGCTCAACCCCATCAATTGTCCCATAGTAAGTAAGGGTGATATCAGAGTCATCTATTGAATACTTTTTTGGCGGAATAATACTATTTTCCTTAACGCTATAATTTTTCTCATTCGTTTGACTTGGGGTAAATTGTACACATGCCGAAGAAACTATGATTAGTAATAAAAAAAATCCTATTTTTCTCATAATGGCAACTCTTTTACTGCTTCTAAAGGATTAGTTTATAAAATTTTATGATAATCTTCTATAAAGACTATACTCAAAAAGATATCAGGATAGGATTAAATGGATAAGAGACGTTTTTATGATTCCCTCTCCCAAGACTATGATTCAAGATATTCTGATAATTTAAATATAAAAATGAGAATGGAAGAAGAAAAGATTCTTTCAAATTTACCTTTAGGTCTGACTTTAGATATTGGGTGCGGAACAGGGCATCACTCGAGATTATTGAAAAATAAAGGGCACGAAGTAATCTCTGCTGACATATCTTACGAAATGGTTAAAAAAGCAAAGAATGGCAAGAATGGAAACTACTACCTAGTAGCAGACATGGAAAAACTTCCATTTAAGGGGAATACCTTCGACAATATTATATCGGTTTTTGGCCCCTTGAATCATGCAAATATCTCAAATTTTAAAGAGTGCTCAGACTTCTGCTTAAAAAAAGACGGTTATTTGGTATTTACAGTTGGCAATATCTATAATATGTCTTGGATAATGAAATCAGTTAAAGAAGGAAAAAATCCCATGAGGGCCATAAAAAAAAGGAAAGGAAAATTATCCGTATACTCTGGTGGAAAGAAAATATCTGTGAGGATAAGGTACTATTCAAAAAAGGAAATAGATGCCACATTCAAGGATTATACAAAAAGAATTGGGTCGTTGTATCCAAAGTTGATATTTCTACCGATACTAAATAGATTTGGGCGATATATTGTCTTCATTGGAAGAAAGTCTTTTTAATTATTAATTCTAAAATAGCTTTATGAAAGTAGGATTTATCCAGATGAATATAGAGCTACTTGACGTTAAAAAGAATGTGGACAATGCAATCAAATTGATGGAAAAAAACGAGGCATCATTGATAGTTTTACCCGAACTTTTTAATACTGGCTATAATTTTAAAAATAAGAATGAAGTCTTAGAAGTTTCTGAAAATATCCCAGATGGCTATACAACAAAAACATTGAAAGATTTTACTGAGGGCAACGATAAAACAATTGTTTTTGGACTATCTGAAAAAACAGAAAAGGGATTATATAATTCTCTGGCCGTTGTTAGTAAGGGAGAATATATTGGAAAATACAGAAAAATACATCTTTTCTTTGATGAGAAGGATTATTTCATTCCTGGCGATTTAGGATTTAAAATATTTGAAGTGGAAGGAATTAAAATTGGCACAATGATCTGTTTTGATTGGTTTTTTCCTGAATCTACTAGAACTTTGTCACTCATGGGGGCAGATATACTATGCCATCCTGCTAATCTGGTTATGCCTTACTGCCCAGAAGCAATGAAAACTATATGCCTTCAAAACAGAGTTTACTCTATTACCTCAAATAGGGTTGGTGAAGAAAGGGGATTAAAATTTATTGGGCAGAGCCAGATTGTAGGTCCAGATGGGAAGATTATTTTCAGAGCTTCAGAAGCTAAACAGGAGAGCTATGAAGTTGAAGTAGATCCATTAAAAGCAAGAGATAAAAATCTTAATCCAAAAAATAACATATTTAACGATAGAAAGCCTGAATTTTATGGCATAATATAGACAAATGGCAACCATCATGCAAAAAGTTTAAAAATATGTTAAATTTAAAAAAGAAGGGATAAAAATGATAGCATTTATACTTTGTGTTGTACAACCCGGAACTGAAGAAGATGTCATTGAAAAAATTTCTAACATGAAGAATGTGATTGAAGTACATGAGCTCTATGGCGAATATGATATGATTGTTAAAGTTAACGTAAAAGAATTAGGAGAGCTTGATATACTCACCAGCTCTATTAGAAGAGTTCCTGGTGTACAAATGTCCTCTACAATGATCAAAAAATGAGCATCACAGTTCTTAGAATTGGCCACAGGCCCGAAAGAGATCATCGTATCACAACTCACGTTGCCTTAGTTTCTAGAACCTTTGGGGCCAATTCAATTTCTATTTGGGAAAAGGATGAAAAAATAAAAAAAAGTTTGGATAGTGTATGTAAGCGGTGGGGCGGAGATTTTTCCGTCAATTTTGAAACATACAAACAAGCTTTCAAAAAATTTGAAGGAATATCTGTGCACTTGACTATGTATGGGATTCCGTTTGAAGATAAAATTGAAGAGATTAAAGATTCTGTTTTTAAAAATAATAAAAACCTTATGATAGTAATTGGAGCAGAAAAAGTTCCAAAGGACATTTATGAAATGTCAACGTATAATCTTTCAGTGACAAATCAACCCCATTCTGAAATATCTGCATTAGCCCTATTTTTAGATAGGCTTTATGATGGAAAAGAGATTAAAAAAGAATTTAAAAATGCAAAATTAAAAATAGTTCCTTCCGAAAAAGGTAAAAATATTCTTACTGAGGAGACTGCGAAGTAGCGGTATCTTCCCACATTCTTTGTTCGTATTTCCATTCTCCGTTTTCCTTTTTATAGAGTTCAACGAAAGATCTTGATTCAGATCCCTGATTGTTCTTTGCAAGTATTACCCCTCTAACTTCTGCATCATTTCCTTGAACTGTTATCTGGCTTATATTTACTATTGTAATATTTGTTCCATCAAATGCAGCTTTATTAAGGAGATTGGATATATCTTCTAATTTAATGCCGTATTTATCCTTAGAATTTTGAGATACTAAGTCATAGTATGCATCAATATTTCTAGTGTTATAATATTCAATGTGTAATCTGACTGCTTCTTCTACTTTGTCCTTTTCGCTTTCTTGAGTGTAGTAAAACCCAGCTATTGTAGCAATTACTAATACTATTGCAACGGCCCCAACTATTGCTATCTTCTTGTTTTCCTTTAAGAATGATTTTTCTTTCTTTGTTGAGGCGACTTTCTTCTCTACTTTTGGAGTAACTGATTTTTTTGTAGCAGCCTTAGTAGTTTTAGTTACCTTTTTCTCAGTAACATCCTTCTTTTTCTTTGTAGCTATTTTATCACCCTGAAATGAAAGAATTAGGTAAGTTTAAAAGATTTATGTCAATTATTTATAACTTAACGCATTTTTGAGTCTATGAATTGCTGTATTATGTTTTGATCCCTTTCTCTAAAACATAATGGGTCTTTATTGTCTTTATATAGGTCATGATTTTCTTCAAACGAATTTCTTTTATTTATATAGAAAATACCAAGAGGGAATTTTTCTGTCTCAATAGATCTCTTGAACGCTTCGATTCTATTGTAAGGATCATGGCTATCCTCAAGATAATAAGTATTCTGTTTAAACCATTCAAAAGTGTTTATTTTATTAAAGGAAGGGCATTGCTGGAATATATCTACTATTGCGTATCCTTTGTGTGAAATAGCTTTTTTTAGAATTTCTTTTGTTTTCTCAATATCTCCCACAAACGCACGGGCAACAAAAGAAGCATTCAATGCTATTGCAACTGCTATAGGATTGAAAGGTTCTAGTATAACACCATCAGTTTGTAGCGTAGTTTTGACCCCTAACATTGTAGTAGGCGAAGCTTGTCCTTTAGTTAGGCCATAAACCATGTTATTATGTATTATATTTGTTATGTCTGGATTCCTTCTTATCGCATGAAGTATATGATTTCCTCCTTCACCGTACATGTCTCCGTCTCCCCCTTCAGCAATAACTGTTATATTTGGATTAACTGCTTTTATCGCTGTTGCTATGGGAACAGCTCTGCCATGTAATGTATGAAAAGTATTATTTTTGAAATAGTGGGGAGTTTTTGCCGATTGTCCAATACCCGAAATAACTGCTAAATTTTCTGGCATTATTTGGAGTTCTGCAAATGTTTCTTTTAGTATTTTCAATAAAGTAAAGTTCCCGCATCCAGGGCACCATGAAATGTCAATATTTTGAATATCAAAATCTTTAGCTTCCATTTTATTCCTCCAAAATATCCCTTATTTTTGTCACAACGTCCTCAACAGAAAAGGGTCTACCGTCATATTTTAAAATTCTATACTTTATATCAAAACCCGTTTCTTTTTTAATAAGATTTGCAAATTGCCCTGAAGCATTATTTTCTATCGTAATAATCTTTTGAGCATTTATTAAGTACCCCATCATTTCTCTTGGTAGTGGGTAAACTTGTTTAAAATAAAGAAATCCCATTCGAGGTTCTTTCAATTCTTTTAGGGCTTCTTCTACAATATTTTTAGTAGATCCCCACCCTATTAAGAGAAACTTATATGCTTTACCTCCAAGTAGTTCGGGATAGATGACCTCATTTTTCAACTGATTAAGCTTTTCTTTGAATCTCTTTTCAACCATCTTTTTCCTTATAATTGCATTTTCAGTTGTATGGCCAGTTTCATCATGCTCATTTCCAGTTTGCACTATTAATCCCTCTCCAAATCCAGGTATACCTCTTGGAGAAACTCCAGTCTTTGTGAACTGATATCTTTGATACTCTTTTTCTGTTTTAATTACATATTTTTTTACCCCATATTTCTTATAATCTAGAGATGTAATATTATACTGGCAATCTAACAAATATTGGTCTGTTAATATAAAAACAGGAATCTGGTATTTGTCTGCTAGAGAAAAAGCATATTTTGATAAATAGAAGCAATCTTCAATACTTCCTGGAGATAATATCACTCGAGCAAAATCTCCATGGCCTGCATATAATGAAAGGTCAAGATCTCCTTGTTCCGTCCTTGTTGGGAGTCCTGTAGCTGGACCTGGCCTCTGCCCTATATGGATAACAACAGGAGTTTCAGACATTCCAGCTAGGCTTAATCCTTCTTCCATCAAAGCAAATCCTCCGCCTGAAGTTGTGGTCATTCCCCTTCCGCCTGCATACCATGCCCCTATGGCCATGTTAATTGCACTTATCTCATCTTCAGCTTGTTCGGCTATAATATCAAATTCTTTTGAATGTGCTGACATAAAAGAAAGAACTCCTGTAGCAGGTGACATTGGATAACCCGAAATAAAATTACATCCTCCTGCAAGAGCTCCAAGTGCAACTGCATCTTTGCCCGACATAAGAATATCTTTTCCCAAATCTCCAGATATTTCGTCACTTCTTCTAGCCTTTATAGAAACTCCAGAATCTATTATATTATTAGCCAACTCATATCCTTGACTAATAGCTTCAAGATTCTTGTTAACTATCTCTTGTCCTTTGCTTTCAAAATATTTTGAAATAAAATCATTTATCTCATATTCTGAAACATTTAGCAATCCGCAAATTACTCCTGCAGTAATCGTATTAGAAAATAAACTACTTCCCACTTTTTTAGAAGTTTTTGATAAAGGTATATCAACCGCATTTGGAATATCGCCTATTACCTCTTTATCTCCAAATATTATTGTATTTTCCGTTATCCTACCTTTTAGATGATTGATAGAGTTTTTACTCAAAGCAAATAATAAGTCAATTCTATCTACATAAGCCCTATTACGTTTTGGAGACACACGTATTTCTGTTGAATTGATACCTCCTCTGACTCTAGACATATATTCTCTTGCAGAAAAGACATTGTATCTTGAAATTTTTAATATTCTTGTTAGAATGTCCTCTATAGTTTCTATACCTTGACCAGCTTCACCACAAAGAACAATAGAAATACCTTCCATTTGATTACCCTCCTATTATATGAATCAAAAAATATAATGTTTTATTAAGATTTTCTATTATATCAAGACACCTTCATTGTATATATAAGTTTACTTGAATTTATTTATTGGCCATGTATTTGTTCATAAAAACAAATTTATTAACTTGTAATCTTTCTGGCCTTTCCTTTTCAACTTCTATCTGATCTTCATTCATTAAAGGATTCATATTAGAAGAATGTTTTCCAACTATAACAAGAGTAATTACATTCATCTCATCAGGTATCTCTAGTATCTCTCTTGTTTTTTTCGGGCTGAATCCTGCGATTGGATGGGCAACTAATCCAATTTCAGTTGCCCTCAATATTATGAACGCAGTAGCCATACCGGTGTCAAATAAGTAGTACTCTCTATCTTTTATCAAACAGTCATTTTCTTTTTTAGAAAATACAGCTATAATCATTGATGCAGCTTTGGCCCATTCATTCCCTTGGGAAAGTGCAGAATGCATTTCAATAAGTTTCTCAGAGTCTGTAACGAATACGTATCTCCACGGTTGATTATTAAAACAAGAAGGTGAAAGTTGAGCACTTCCAGCTAGTGAATTAATGATGTCCGGCGTTATCTCTGCAGGCTCTAAAGATCTATATGCTCTTCTTTTATTTATGGCTTCTTTTACATCCATGATGAATATTAAATATTTGGATTTATATATTTTTATAAAAAATGAGAATTAATAGAAAAATAATACCTACTAGGGCGTCTTATTTTCCTTTCTCGACTGTTTGGACATCTTCTTCATTGCCTTGTCCGGAATTCAAATTGTAGAATAATTTATTTTCTGGGACTTTCATAAAGAAGTTATCGGTATAATCAATATATGCTTCTTGATCTTGAATAATCAATTCTAAAACATGACCTCCAGCTTTTTTATCTTCGGTAATAAAGTGGAAGTGATATCCTGGAACGTTCATATCCCCTATGTATTCAGGCATCCTAAAACCTATCAATGTTCCCCTTACATTGGTGAATTCAAAAGTTTTTTGCCCCTCTATTGCTTTGACTAAGGGCACGTAAGGTGATTGCTGTCTAGGGACGCTTCTAGTCTTTATGTAATCAAAATTACCTTTTACTACCACCATATAATAGAGATTATTTGTAGGTATATTTTCATCAAGATACTCTGTAAATTGCTTGTAATTCAATGGGCCATTAATTTTAACGGATTTATCCAGATCAAAAAAGGATACTACCGCAAATGGAGTTTTTTCGTTATCAGAAATTGGATAGGCTACTCCATCAATCTTTATTTGGTAAAACTTTCCATCAACTTGAATCATTTCCCCATCTAGAGCATTGACTGTTCCAAGTCCATAGTCTCCATGGGCCCCAAGTTCTCCGAAAGTCATGTTGCCATCATAAATTCCTTCTAAAAGAGCTTCAATGGTTGAGTATTGGTAAAGTATATCTTTCTCTATTTTTGGATTAGACCCTTGGCCTATGCAACCTAAACTCAATATCAAACTAATTAAAGTCAACGTTAATATTAAAATTTTTTTTGTCATATTACTATTAATAAAAAAAGAATATTTATGGTTTATTATAGTATCTTTGATATAAATGCCTGAGTTCTTGGATTCTTTGGATTTTCAAATAGCTCTTTAGGTTCATTTTCTTCGATTATATATCCTTCATCCATGAAAATAACTCTATCTGCTACTTCTTTTGCAAATCCCATTTCGTGGGTGACAACAATCATAGTCATTCCCATTTTTGCAAGTTCTTTCATTGTTTCGAGAACTCCTTTAACAAGTTCTGGATCTAGAGCAGATGTAACTTCATCAAACAACATAACATCAGGATTCATAGCAAGTGCTCTTGCAATTGCAACTCTTTGTTGTTGCCCTCCAGAAAGTTCATGAGGATAAGAGTTAGATTTGTCTTCAAGTCCCACCTTTTTTAGTAGTTCTAATGCTTCTTTCTTTGCAACATCTTTGGAAATCTTCTTAACTTTTATCGGGGAAAGAATCACATTGTCTAGTACCTTCATATGCGGGAACAAATTGAATTGTTGGAATACCATTCCAACTTTTGTCCTTAACTCATGAACATCCATATCTGGAGAATAGATGTCCGTTCCTTCTAGTATAATTTGGCCCTCATCTATTTTCTCCAACCTATTAATACATCTAATCAAAGTACTTTTACCTGATCCAGAAGGTCCGAGAACTACTAAGACTTCACCTTTCTTTATTTCAAGATTAATGTCCTTCAGTACAACTAGATCTCCAAAAGATTTTTTTACATGTGTCATTTTTATCATAGGAGCTCCATTTGAAGTTCCATTTGTAAATTTAGATTTTTTTCTTTTGAGAGTATCTCTAATCATGTATTTCCCACCTCTTTTCAATGTATTGGACTGCCCTGGAGAGTGGTATAGTAATACAAAGATAAATTAATGCAACGCCAAGTAGTGGCGTCCACGCATCATAAGTTCTTGAATAAACAATCATACCACGTCTTAAAAGTTCAGAGATAGCTATTACTGAAACAAGTGAAGAATCTTTTAATAAAGCTATAAATTCGTTTCCTAAAGCCGGGAGAATATTTCTAGTTGCTTGTGGCAATATTACATATCTCATTGTTTGTATATAATTCAATCCCAATGAAATCGAGGCTTCAGTTTGTCCCTTTTTAATTGATTTAATTCCTGCTTTAAATATTTCAGCGATATATGCACCACTGTTAATAGATAAAGCAAGTATACCAGAAGTATATTGATCGAGATTTACCCCTAATGCAGGTAATCCATAATAAACTATCATTATTTGGACCAAAAGCGGCGTTCCTCGGATGAATTCAACATACAGCGTAGCCGGGGCATTAATAATTCGATAGTGTGAAATTCTTGCAATACCCATCAATAGTCCGATTAAAGTTCCTATAGCAACAGAAAATGCAGTAAGCTGAACAGTTATAGCTGCACCCCGTAATAACTCTGGAAGTATTCTTACAAATAAATCAAATTGAAATCCTAGTCCCACCACTTTGGTCACCTTTTTCTTTTTTATTCTTCAGACCAGTTAACTATGTATTGGTCGTATATTTGGTCGTAGGTTCCGTTTTCTTTGAGTTTTTTAAGGGCTGCGTTTACTTTCACGAGTAAGTCTGGATTGTCTTTTGGAATTGCAATTCCATATTCTTCTACTGTAAGTAATCCACCAACAATCTTGAATGCTGTAGGGTCACTTGCAACGATAGGCTTTGAAACAACGTCATCGTTAATTACTGCGTCTAATTTTCCGTTTTTCATGTCTAGAAATGCGTCTGGCGCATGGTTGTATCTCTTTACTTCTTTTATGTTTTTGAGTTCAGATGCGTATAGATCTCCTGTAGTTCCAAGTTGAACGCCAACTATTGCGCCATTTAGGTCATTAATTGTTTGCACGTTGCTGTTGAATGGAACGGCCATGCTAAGACCGGCATCAAAGTATGAATCTGAGAAGTTAACTGTTTTCTTTCTTTCTTCAGTTATAGTCATAGCAGACATGGCAATGTCAAATTTTCCAGAATTTAGTGATGCAATTATTGAAGCAAAATCAGTATCAACGAACTTTGGCTTAAGTCCTAGTTCTTTAGCTAAAGCTTCACCCAAAGCAATATCAAAACCGTAGAAACTTCCATCAGCCTTCCTTATTTCAAAAGGGGGGAACTGAGCTTCAGTACCAATGGTAAGGTATCCTTCTTCTACTAATTTTCTGCTTTGTGTACCAGTACATCCACTGGCTGCAACGACAGCCAATACCAATAGTAATACAATGCTTATTTGTCCTATTCTTTTCATTCTTAATACCTCCGTTTTCGTACTCCCATGTGGAAGTATGTTAAAAAGTAATATCAATCACTAATAAATGTTTCCCTTGACAATTTATTTAGTTACAATATTACGAAATTCGTAATAGAATTAATTTAATAGAAAATAGATTAAAATAAAAAAAGTTATAATCTATTGCCGCAATTAACGCAGAACGAAGTATCTTTTTTATTTTGGTATCCGCATTGATTACAAAACTTAATATCTTTATTTTGTGGTGGATTGTTTGTGTTTTGATTTGAAGTAATAGGTGTTCCAGTAGTTGTAACATTTTGCTGTTGATTTACTGAAACATTAACTCTGCTTTTGTCTTTATCGGGGGATATTGCTCCACCTATGATACATAGAATCGCGCCGACCCAGCCCAAATAAAATCCAATTGCTAGAAATCCAAATATTAATGCTCCGGCGTAAAGAAAACCTGCTATTGTTAGTACTACCATTCCTCCAGGACCTGCTACTGATCCCCCAGATTTTTTAATGATTGCTAACAAACCCCCAATAACAAGTAGGAAAAATCCTGCAACCATCAGTGCTAAGGTCATAGCAGCCATTCCGTAGGATGGATTTATTTGAAGTAAAAAGTTCTGCATAGTTGCGTTATTGGTAAAATTCATTAACACAGCGTATGTAATCTCAAAAATAGAGTACCAGCCATCAATAAAATAAAAGAATGGCAAAAAAGCAGCTACAATTAGTATAATACCTCCTAATAAACTAATAATACGACTTTTATCCATGCATATTATCTTGATTTTAATTTTATATACTTTTCTATTTCTCTCTTTTTTTTCCAATTATTTTTCTCATTAATTTAAATTTCTCTATAACTATTGGTTCATCTTTAAAAATATCCGACAGTTCTTTGAAGTCATCCACACCAATCATATCTTTAGCTGAAAAACTATTATGTTGAATATTTAATTTTTTCACTCTTTCAATACGAGAGCCTGGAGAGTTATCAACCATTAAAAATCCTCTTGATTTTTTAGTAACAAAATAATTACTATCTCTACAAATTAATTTTTATCATCTGGTTCAATATGGATAGTGATAAGAGTTTCAGGGCCAAGATAATTTCTTATTTCCTTTTCGGCCGTATCTGAAATTTGATGAGCTTCAACGATGTTTAGAGATTTATCCACCAAAATATGTATGCTCATAGAGTAATAATGTCCTATATGCCTTATTCTTAATTTATGAAAATCTTTAACTCCATCAACATTTGAAATAACTTTTAATAATTCTTTTTTAGTTTCTTCATCCACTGATGTTTCAATTAACTCCTTCACACTATCTCTTAATATTTCAATTGCAACTTTAAGGATGAGCACACTAACAAAAATAGCAGCTATGGGGTCTAAGATTCGCCATTTTTCCCCTAGAAAAATTGCGCCTCCAATACCTATCATAGTACCTATCGAAGAAAATGCATCGGACCTATGGTGCCAAGCATTTGCAATAATCAATGAGCTATTAATATTTTTACCTACTTTTATTGTATACCTATACATTAATTCCTTGACTATTATTGACACTATTGCGGCATAGAAAGCAATATTTTCGGGTTTTGCCAGTATAACGCCTTGAATAGACTTTAATAGTTTTTCAGTTCCCGAAAAAACGATAAATAAAGCTACAACTATTAGCATCAGGCCTACAATTGCTGTTGACAAAGTTTCTATTTTACCGTGACCATAATTATGAGACTCATCTACAGGCTTTTTTACGTATTGAAATCCTAATAGAACTACAATATCGGATGCAGTGTCTGAAATAGAATGTACTGAATCAGCAATCATCGCAGTGCTTTGACCAAGTACTCCAGCAATAAATTTGAAGATTGTTAGAACTATATTTACAAGAAGTCCAATTAATGTTACTCTTTGACCTTTTTCAGTTCTATCTAATCTTGGTGATGCCTGAGGCATATATTGGACTATTCTATTTGTTTTAAATATTTGTTCCCAAGTAATTGGTTATACTATAATTCTTGGTAGTCAAGGTAGCCTATAATATATTATACTTAATTTTTTAATTGAGTTTCTGATAATATATTTATCATGAGAAGAGCCATTATTTTCTTATTATCCTTGAGTTTAATTCTATTCTTTGGGCAATCTGTTTATGCAACTTCCTACCACATATATCCTGGCGATGATTTGGCGTATACAATTACCCAAAATACATGTAGCTGGGACATTGTATACATACATGAAGGTATCCATACTCTAAAAGACGATGTAAATATATCTGGGAAAAGCCTTCCCATTGTGGGCGATGGCTCAGATAAGACCATAATTATTCTCGATGATCACAAATTTAATATCTATAAGACTCAAAACAATGCAAATCCAATGATAGTTACAATTTCAGGTATTACATTCAAAAATGCAAAAACTTCTGAGACCATCATTTTTGAAAATTATCTCCCTAACACTTCTATGAATCTAGTTTTATCTGATTGTAAATTTGAAAATATTGGAGATGTTGCATTAATTTCTGCCACATATGTTGTTAGAAACTATAAGATGACAATTAATAGATGTGACATCTATTATGGTGAAAGTTCAGCACCTGAAGTAGGCGAGGTCTCAATAAGAGATGGCGGCTCAAAATATGATTCAATAAATTTAGAGATAAATAACTCAAGTTTTTCAAATTCTTCTAGTCTCACTGCATACTCTTTTTCTCCAGAGAGTCTTATTGATTTAAAAGTTCAAAATTCAGTGTTTTTCAACAATAATACTGGTATCCAAATTTTTGGTCCAGTCGAGCTTTACTCTAAAAATAATCTTTTCGCTAGTAACTTAAAAGGAGTTCTAATTGATTCTGTAAATTCTAAGGGCGTTTTGATAAATAACACAGTTGATTCTAATGGCTATGATTCTGGATTTGGTATCTATAATAAAGGAGCTATTGAACTTCAAAACAATATTATTTCAAATAATAATTATGGAATTTATAACGATGGACAAATAGTTCAAAGAAAAAATATCTTATGGAAGAATAAAATTAATTATGGTATTGGAGATAATGACTTTATAATTTCTGATCCATTATTCACAATTGGTCCCGGAGGCAATTATTATTTAGGAGGAGAGAGTAAAGCAATCGACACAGGTTCTGATACTTCTTCTTTCTTTAAATTAAATCGAAAGACTACTCAAGTTAATGAAGTATTCGATAAAGGTATAGTTGATATAGGATATCATTATGAATCTAATTTTATACCTCCCATATTTTCTCGTTTAATTGATATATTTTGTAAAAATTGCGATATTTAGTTTTTTATTAAGATAGGTTTATATCCATTTAAAGGTGGGATTTATTATGGAGAATCTATATAAGAAAGGATTGTTCCTTGAATACTTTACTGTAGCATATAATATATTTGAGGCATTTTTTTCAATAATTTTTGGAACACTTTCAAATAGTATAGCTTTAGTTGGATTTGGGCTTGATAGCGTAGTTGAATCTTTATCTGGGATTATATTGATCTGGAGATTAAAAAAACACGGTTTTGTAGACGAATATGAAGAACTAAATGTGGAAAAAAAAGCAACTAAGTTAGTTGGATTAACTTTTCTTATCTTAGGTTTTTATGTATTAATCGAATCAATCAGAAAAATCTTAATAACCGAAAAGCCTGATCCTTCGTTAGCAGGAATAATTATTTCAATAGCATCGATTTTGATAATGCCAATCCTTTTTTATCAAAAAAATATTATTGGAAAAAAAATCAATAGCAAATCCCTTATTGCCGATTCAAAAGAAACGCTTGCATGTGCTTTCTTATCTTTACCCCTTTTTTTCGGGCTATCTTTGAATTATTTTTTTGGATTCTGGCAAGCTGATCCGATAGTTGGGGTAATAATTTTTATATTCCTTATAAAAGAAGGAATTGAAATTATGAAAGGAGCAGATAATGATTAATATTTGTATTTTATTGGTGTGATTAAATGAAACCTTTTTCTGAAAGTTATATTAGAAACTTGGCGGATGAGCCAACTATAAGAATATTAGATTTATGGAAAAAATATTCTCAAGACATTCTTGGATATCCAATAGAAATTATGATAGGCAACAGGAAAGATAATCCTGAACTAAAACATATACCTGGAGAACTTAACAGCGCATACCCGGGCGTGATAGATGGAAGAGTAGTTTTGCCCATATGGCTTGAAAATCCAAAATCATTCGATCCTTTATTGATAACTCACGAAATAGGACATTGGATCTTGATGATTAGAGGATTCAAAGGATTAGCCAATAAATATACTCAACAAATGGGGATAGACATAAATATGAATTCTCTAGCTCAGCATCCACCTCTTTACAAACTTCAGAGAGAAAATGGGCACGACCCTCAAAAAATGATTGATACAAGAGCAAAATCTAATCTTAATAATTTGACTAGGGGCCCAGAAATCATGCTAGGGGACAGGTGGGCAGAATTTGCACTTTTATTTGCAGACGATGTATTAAATTGTTCTGAAGAAATTAAAGAAGATTTGATCGAACTACTTAAAGAAGATTATCCAGTTACCTTTTCTTTTCTAGAAAAAATATTAAATTTAGTAGCAAAATATGACCTTAACGATCCTAAATCAAATCTTGCTTTTCTAAAAAATCTAGTTAATACTATTTATTTAGGTGAAGGCTGGAAAGTAATAGATGAAGCAGTTGAACTAAAAGAAATGATCAAAGAATGTAATGGAAAAAACTGAGTTATTTGTATTTTATTTTTAATCCTAGGACAATAAGTACTAAAAACAGAGATATACCATTTGCCAATATAATTGGTAGATCGTTTCTAAAAATACCATAAATTAACCACAAAAATATTCCTAGAGAAAGAAAAGTCCACATCCAAAAAGAAATATCTCTCGTTTCCTTTAATTTAATAGTCTTTATCACTTGAGGTAATGAAGAAACGGTAGTAAGGAAAGCAGCAGTTAGACCAATAATACTAGTATAATCCATAATTATAAGAATTACTAGTTAATGATATATCTTTCGGTTACTTTTTTTAGATAGAATAATATATCTCAAAAAACTTAATAAACTTTATTCAGAAAAATAGATTAGGTGTAATAATGATCCATCCGATTGATAATAGATATGGTTCTGTTGAGATGAGAAAAATATTTGATGAGGAGGAGAGGCTAAATAAGATGCTTCTAGTTGAAGGTGCAATAGCAAAGGCCCATTCAGAATTAGGCCATATACCAAAAGAAGCAGGAAATGAGATCTTCAAAAAAGCAAATACAAAATATGTTTCTCTTGAAAGAATGAAAGAGATTGAAGCTGAGATCAATCACGATATTATGGCGTTAGTTCTTTCTTTATCGGAACAATGTGGTGAGTACGGAAAGTATGTTCACCTAGGAGCAACTTCTAATGACATTAATGATTCTGCAACGGCCCTTCAATTTGTTGAAGCATTCAAGATTATATTTCGGGATTTAAATAAACTTGAGAATATATTAATAGAATTATCCAAAAAATATAGAGATACAGTTTGTGTAGGAAGAACTCATGGGCAGCATGCTATACCAACGACTTATGGAATGAAGTTTGCAATCTTCTTAGATGAAATAAGAAGGGCGAATGATAGGCTTGAATTCTCATATAGTAACGTTTCTGGAAAGATTTCTGGTGCAGTTGGAACTATGGCATCATATAAAGATGGGCCTGAATTACAGAAAAGAGTGGGAGATATACTTGGTATTAAAATGGCAAAAATATCAAATCAAGTTGTATCTAGGGACATATATGCAGACGTTATGTTTTCTTTGGCTTCTATAGCTTCAACTTTAGATAAACTGGCATTGGAAATAAGAAATCTTCAAAGAACAGAGATAATGGAGATTGCAGAAGGATTTGGTAAAAAACAAGTTGGATCTTCAACCATGCCAAACAAAAAAAATCCAGTAACTTGTGAAAAAATATGTGGTCTTGCAAGAGTATTATATTCTAATGTGTTTCCTGCCCTCTTAAACAATCCTCTGTGGCATGAGAGAGATCTTACCAACTCTTCTTGTGAAAGGGTAATCCATCCCGAGTCATTTATTCTTTTGGATGAAATGCTCAAAGGAACTATCAAAGTTCTATCCAATTTAGTATTCTACGAGTCAAATGTAAAAAAGAATTTGGGGCTTACTGGCTATTCAAATTTAGCGGAGGTACTAATGCTAAAGCTAGTTGAGAAGGGAATGGGTAGACAAGACGCTCATGAAATAATGAGATTAGTTTCTATGAAAGAAGGTCTATTTATTGACAATGTTAAGAAGGATAAAAAGATAACAGAACTTTTATCTGAATCTGAAATAGACGATGCGTTAAATCCTGAGAAATATATTGGTTATGCTAAAGAGATAGTGGATGATGTCATTGGAAAATAATCTTTCATTTGAAATACTATATGAAGATGGCCATAGGCTGGGTAAAGTCTCCCTAAATAGTACTTTAGAAAATACTCCGTTCCTTATTAAGAATAATATGAATTTTTTACAATTTGGCAGCATAACTATAGAAAAGCCCATATCTTATCTTGTTTCTGAAACTTACAAAAGAGAAAAATATGATTTGACAACAGCCCCACTGATTGATATACCTTTTGACTTACCCTTAAAAGAGGCTAAAAAACTATCTAGTTTGAACATTTCCATAACCAATCAAAATACTGATGATTGTCTTCCAATATATCTCACGAAATATAAAGAAATTAATCAAGAACTTTTTGAGGCAATACCTGAAAAATCTATTTATTTTTTCAAAAGAATACCAGATGAAAGAATTCTTCTCGATTTCTTTTTTAGATTAAAAGAAAAATATCCCTCTTCACTTTTTTTCATCAATTCAAAAAATTATGAAATCCCAATATTCCTATTTATAGGATTTGATTTGTTTTTACATGAAGAAAACAATGAGCATTTTTTTAAGGAGTATCTCTCAAATCCATCGCCGGAAATAGTTGAGATGTATTCTAACGGGTCTGTAGATTCGAGAAGATTACTAAGAATACTTTACAAAGAATTTTATGATTCATTTGAAATTCATTTACGAAGAGAATTTAAACGTTCTTATTACATAGACGATATTTCCTTGGAAAGACCCCAAGTTGTGAGATGGAGAAATGAAATAGAGGAATATTATTCTCCGTCTACAGATATAATTTTATTACTTCCATGCAGTGCAAAAAAACCTTATCGCGTATCTAAATCCCATACAAAAATTATTTCATTTCTAAAAGATTTTCTAAAAGATAAATACTCTAATATCTCTCAGTTGATTCTTACCTCTCCTTTGGGCGTAGTTCCAAGGGAACTTGAAGATTATGCAGACTATGATATTCCAGTCACTGGTCACTGGAGTCAGGAAGAGTTGGATTGCCTTTCTGAATTATTGCTTTCCTTACTAAATAAATGTAATAATCCAATTGTAATTGCTCACTTCGGTGAAAATAGCCCTTATTTAAAAGCTCTCGAAAAACTACCTTTTGAGATATTATATACAAAAGGTTCTCTTGAAGAATTAAAAAATATACTTGAAGCTAATAGAATTTTTTGGGATAAAGAGCCTTTAAATGAATATAAGATAAAAGCACAAAAAATGTTTTCTTTTCAATTTAAAAAAGAATTTGATTTACCATTTGATTATCAAGAAAGAAGAAAAAGCACTGACTTACTATTTAATAAGAAAAACATTGGTATTTTCCAGAATAAAATCAAAGTCAATGTTAAAGGTGGCGAATTAATTAAAGATTCATTATGGGTAAACATAGATTTTGATTTAAGAGGGGATATTTTCTCAAAAGGAATCGTAAGTTGTTCCAGTAACATTAGGCCCGGTGACGATGTGATTGTTCAGAAAAATAATAAATGTATTGGGGTGGGAGAGGCGATAGTTTCAGGAGAGGTCATGAAAAATTTAAATAGAGGAAAAGTTGTTAAAATTAGAATGAGAGGATAATTTGGATAACACCATAAATCTAAAAACAAACAAGAGAATTGACTCAATAGAAATAACAAAATATGTAGAATCTATTATATCCAAATCAAATATTTCCTCTGGATTATGTGTAATTTATTCTCCACACACTACTACTGGTATAATGATTAATGAAGGTTACGATCCTTCAGTTGTTGACGACATAAACAATTTCTTATCAGAATTGGTACCTCACAATAGGAATTACAAACATCTCGAAGGAAATTCTGATGCCCATATAAAGAGTTCTATAATCGGCCCTTCTAAAACAATTATTATTGAGAATGGAAAAATTTCTTTAGGAACATGGCAGCAAATATTTTTCATGGAATTTGATGGGCCACGATCAAGAAAAATACATGTAAAATTAATTAAAGGTTGAATTTATGCTTCAAACTGCCTTCAGTGCTGCAAGAGCATCTGGTGAAATCTTAAAAAAATATTATAGAAATGATTGTGGAATTTATAAAAAGGGAGATTTTGATCTAGTTACTGATGCAGACTATGAATCTGAAAATAAAGCAATGGAGATAATAAGTCAAAAATATCCAAATCATTCTTTTTTGTGCGAAGAATGCGGGTATTCTGGAAATAAAGAATCAGAATACAAATGGTTAGTTGACGCACTTGACGGAACAATAAATTTTTCTAGATGTATCCCATTGTTCTCTGTTTCTATTGCTTTATTAAAGAATGATAGCCCAATCCTTTCAGTAATATACAATCCAATAACTGAAGATTTTTACTTTGCAGAAAAAGGCAAGGGTGCTTATATTAATGATAAAAGAATTTTTATTTCTAATAAACTCAATCTTACCGATTCCCTAATAGTAACAGATTTAACTAAAGATAGGGATTTTCATGAAGAATTTTTTAAGATAATTTCTTCATTTTCAAAAGATGTTCTGGGTATCCGTCTAAATCAATCTACTTCAATTAATATGGCATTTGTTGCAGAAGGTAGATATGACATTTTTATAAAAAATAAAATCAATTATTATGATGCAGTTGCTGGCTCATTGATTTGTGAAGAAGCTGGCGGGATTGCCATTGATTTTTTTGGGAATAGCTTATCCAATTCTTCTAAAGGAGTTATAGTTTCCAATAGTGAATTGACTAAGAAAGTTTTAGAAAGGATAAATTTATTTTAACTATTTTGGGCTTTATCCAGTAACTCTATGGCATCTATTACTTTAGTTATATGGGCCCACATCTTACTTTGTTCCCATAACTCAATTAAATTGTCTGCATATCCAGAAAACCTATAATACATCTTTTCTCTGTTCCATACTTTAGATACAATACCTTTTTTGTTAATTAGAAATGTCATTGGAAGGATTCTCTTGTTATTTTCTTTATCAAGAAATACTACGCCATACTCTTCTGATACTTTGTAATCAAAATCGCTTAGTAGCATTATATCTGGATTATGTTCTAAGCAAAAATTACTAATTTCTTTTTGTGACACAGGGCCAACTCCAACCAATTCTGCCTTTAATTCTTTAAAATCATCTTTTACTTTTGAGTAGTAAAGTATGTCGGAATTCTCAGATTCAAGAATACTTTTATCAAAAAAGAAGAGTACTATCCAATCACTTTTTATTTCATTTAAACAGACCTTTTTTTCATCTTTATTGTATAAACAAAAATTTAATGCTTTCTCCCCTTCTAAATGTTTTTCATATGGCATAATTACTATTAAAATTTCTTTTTATTTATCTCTTTTGTAAATATAATAAAGAGATTATAGGATTTAGTGCATAAAATATATAAACAGTTTTCAAGGACCAGATTTATAATTAAAAAGTGAGAGAAATGATGCTTAAAATTGGATTGCCCAAAGGTAGCTTACAGGAATCTACCCTTAATATGTTTAAAAAAGCAGGTTATTCTATCAATATCTCTTCTAGGTCTTATAAACCGTCGATTGATGATACAAATATCGAATGCTTATTGATTAGAGCACAAGAAATACCAAGGTATGTAGAAAAAGGAATAATTGACATAGGTTTAACTGGATTAGATTGGGTAATTGAAAACAATGCAGATGTAGTTAACGTAGGAAAACTAGTCTATGCAAAACAAGGATTAAAACCTGTAAGGTGGGTCTTAGCTGTTTCAGATTCTTCAAAAATAAAGACTATTGAGGACCTTAACGGAAAAAGAATTGCAACTGAAGTAGTCAATATTACAAAGAAATACTTGACTGACAAAGGAGTAGATGCATCAGTAGAGTTCTCTTGGGGCGCTACAGAAGTAAAAGTTCCAGAGCTTGTCGATGCAATAGTGGATCTTACTGAAACAGGATCATCCCTCAAAGCTAACAATCTTAGAGTTCTTGATACACTATTAGAATCTACAACAGTTCTGATAAGTAATAAAGAATCATGGAAGAGCAGCTGGAAAAGAAAAAAGACCGAAGATCTTTTCATGTTGTTGAAGGGTGCATTAGCAGCAGAATCAATGGTCGGAGTTAAGATGAACGTTCAGAAATCAAATCTTGAAGAAGTAATCTCAGTTCTACCCGCTTTAAGAAAACCAACTATTTCTAATTTAAGTTCAGATGGTTGGGTCGCAGTTGAAACAATAGTCGATGAAAAAATAATTAGAGATTTAATACCTAAATTAAAAAGCGCTGGTGCAGAAGGAATAATAGAATATCCTTTAAATAAAGTAATATATTAAAAATAAAATTTAGAATTTTTTGAGAGGCCTTATGGGTTCTGCAGAAGGTCTTGATATGGGCTGTTGAGATGGTCTATTACTTTGTTGCTGTGATGGCCTAGAAATCTTTCCAGGTAGTGTAAGTTTTCTACCGCCTCCACTTCCACCTTTTCCCCTAATTATTATAATAAGTAGTATAGCAACAATAATTGCAAGGACAATTTCAATTATTGTGTGGATAGAAAATGTGGTTAGGCTTTCTCCTCCTGAACCGGATACTCCTCCAAGTATTCCGCCAAGAGGCCTATTGGCAGCGTTCATAGCATCTTCACACAATTGTACTGCTTGACAGTCATTAATTTCAGTGTAAAGTGTCTTTGCTTCAGAATAATATGTTACTGCATTTTTCAAGTCGCCTGCAAAAAATCTAGTTTGACCCTGCATAAATTTGTCATTCGCTTCCATTCTTTTTATTAACTTGTCAATTTCTTGTACAACTAATATGTTGTTATTTTCTTCGTAAATTTCCCTTGCCTGATTTAAAGATATTTTTGCATTTTCATAGTCACATGCGTCATAGTAAAGTCTTCCTTGGTCATAAAAGTTCTTACCAACATTTTTCACTGTTGCTCCAATCTCTCTAAACATATCATAGTCTGCCCCATATTTGTCAGAATAAGTAAGTCTTACTCTTATGACCTGCGTTCCAATAGGGGCCTCATAAGAAGCTCTGATATATAACGATCCAGTAATTTGCCCACCTGGTTGAAGTACACTTTGATTTACAGGAGGGTCGATTATCCCTTTTACCATAGGAGTGTCTTGGACAACAGTCATCTTCAGATTGTATGCTGACTCAGTATTGTTAATATTTGTTATTCTGAAAGGAATATTTGGTAAATAAGGAACTACAAGTTCAACTTCACAAACTCCTTGCTCGATATCTATTTGATATTTATCAAATTCTAAAGTGATTAATGGGTCATTTCTTTTAATCTTGATAGTTGAAAATACAGTCAGTAAAGATGGCTCACAACCTTCCCTACATCCACCTATACCAGTTGCCACAACTACAGGAAGCAAGTATTCTCCACTCAGTGCCTTAGTCGTTATTTTAACAGTTAAAATAACAGTTTCTTCTTGTTCAGGATCCATTCGAACAGGAAATAATTTCTTTCCTTCTACTATCTGAAAAGCAGCTTTAGCTTCCTTTGTCATTGAATCTTCATCAATATATGCAAGTGTATCCCACATTACATCATTTACTGTATTTTTCACTTTTACACTAACTTTAATCTCCTGATTTGGTGTTGCTTCAGTGGGATAATCTAGAGAAACTTCAGGCAACAAACTTTTTTCATCTTCATCTTGGGCACCAATATAGGTTCCAAAAGTAGAAAATAGCATTAATAAAATTAAAAGGATAGTTATTGATTTGTTCATACTATATAAATTAAGGACTTAATTTCTTTATAAACGTTTTGCATTTAATGTAAATATAGATGACATATTCCTAATATTTTCTATTATTTTTAATTTTTTTTATTTTAGGCATATCTAAAAAGTTTTAAATAGTATTGAATAAATATTCCAACGTGGTATAAATGGTTTCTAACCTTCAAGAACAACTGAAAGTTCAAAAGATGAACATTGATGAAAGAATGTCAAAAATTGGCAAAAAAATAGCTATTGGGAGCGGTAAAGGAGGCGTTGGAAAATCTGTTGTTACTTCATTAATTGCGTCTTATCTAGCTAAACAAGGAAAAAGTGTAGGCATATTAGACCTCGATATAACGGGGCCAAGTATACCCATGATGTTTGGCACAAACGAAAAACCAATAGGTGGTAGCTCAGGTATAATGCCAGTACTAACTGAAAGTGGAATCAAAATAATGTCAATGAGTCTACTCTTGCCTAAAAATGAAGATGCTGTAATATGGAGGGGCCCAATGATTAGCGGAGCAGTATCTCAGTTCCTTGCAGATATTATTTGGGATGAACTCGACTATTTATTGTTCGATCTCCCTCCTGGAACAAGTGATGTTCAGTTGACATTAATGCAGAGTATCAAATTAGATGGATTTTTAGTAGTAACATCTCCTCAGATTCTTGCCGCAACAATTGTAAAAAAAGCAATATCGATGGCTCAAGAACTAAATGTTAAAATTATTGGTGCTGTAGAAAATATGTCTTATGCAACATGTCCGGATTGTGGTAGTAAAATCAAAGTGTTTGGGAATGGTGATGACAACAAGATGGGAGTCCCAATTGTTGGCACAATACCAATCGATCCAGAAATATCAAGATTATGTGATGAAGGTAAAATAGAAAAATATGAAATAGATCTTGGAGGTATATTTGAAATATTGGAAGGATTATGATGCATGCAAAGATTAAATGTGTTGTAGATAATAATGTAAAGCTTTCCTCAAATTTTTGGGGAGAGCATGGAATTAGTTTTTTAATTGAAAATAAAGAAAAAATATTATTCGACACTGGCAAAACTTTTGAAGTGCTTAATCATAATTTAGAGGTATTAGGTGAAAAAAAAGAGGAGATATCTAAAATCTTCATTAGTCATGGGCATTATGATCATACAGGCGGATTAATCGGCATAATGAAACATACAAATGCAAAAATATTTGCCCATCCCTCTATTTTCGATCAAAAATATAAAAAAACTCCCGAGGGACCTAAATATATAGGTGCCCCATTTAAGGATAAAGACTTACAAGAGATCTTGCTTACTAAAGAAAGCGTCGAATTGTCTAAGAATATATTTACTACTGGAGAAATAGAGAGAACTTTTGATTTTGAGAAAGTCTCAACAATATTTCAGAAGAAAGTAGGGTCGAAGTATAATCATGACGATATACCTGATGACCAAGCTTTAGTTATTAAAACAAATGTTGGTGGAGTTGTGATCTTAGGCTGTAATCATTCCGGCCTTTTAAATACAATTGAGCATTCTAAGGATATTATAGGCGATGACGTTTTTTTAGTTCTGGGGGGGACACACCTTGTTTCAGCAGATGAAAAAAGGATATCTTTAACCATAGAGTATCTTAAAAAATATGGAATAACTTTGTTTGGATTCCATTGCACCGGTGATCACGCTTCTTCAATACTTTGCCATGCACTTGACAAAATGTATTGCAGAGGATATACAGGATTTGAGGTACTAACAGAATTTGAGGGATATCATTTAGGAAAAGATACAAAATGCCAATAATTATCTAATTAAAAACTCTTTGAATTCTCCCTTGTACTGTTCGTTTATTACTTCGACCTTATCTACTCTGGCATACTTTGGACCAACTTCACACCATTGAATCATCTTATTAACACAAAGATCTTCTCCCTCTATCACCGCTTCTACTCTACCATCTTGGAGATTCCTCACATAACCAGTAACTTTAAGCCTTTCAGCTTCTTTTTGGGCATTAGCACGATAAAAAACTCCTTGTACTTGTCCCGAGACATAAATTCTTACTCTTTTCATCGATAATTATTATATTTTGAATTTCTTAAAGCTTGTGTTTGAATAATGGTATAATATTAACATAATTACTCTTTTATAGTTTGAGACTTAGTAATATTTATGAAAGGTTTCAAAGAACGCCAAAATATTAAGACAGATATACAGCTTTTAGATGATTTAATAATTGATGGTCTCCCTAGAGACTCATTTATGGTATTGCTCGGGGAGGGAGGAACAGGTAAATCTGCAATCCTTGGGGAGTTATGTTATAGATTTCTTAAAAAAGGGGAACCCGTAATATACGTTGCATTAGATAACTCTCCAGCGTCTGTTTTCTCAGATATCAGTAGTTTAGGTTGGGATCTTACTCCTTTTTGTGAAAAGGGCTTGATCAGATTTTTAGACTGTTTTTCTTTTAGGATGAAAACAGATTACGATGAAAAATGTATTACTGTTCTAAGAGAGCCAGATGACTTACCCAATTTTACGGATAAATTAGTTAGTATAATGGACGAATTAAATATGGATGGAAAAGGTATAGTGTTGATTGACTCCCTCACTGAATTTATGACCTTGTCAGATCCTTCTCAAGTAGTAGACTCCGTTAAAAATTGGAGGGCTAGAGGAACAAAGGAAAGAAATGTATTGTTTGTCACGACACTACATTATGGTCTTAAGGCATTTGAAGGATTTGCTGACGTATTTGATTATATTGTGGATGGAATTATAGATTTAAGATATGATCCGACTTACATGGCTTCAGATATACTTCTAAAACAGATAAGAGTCAGAAAAATTAAAGGTGCGGATCATTATACTAATTGGGTCAATTTCGTTATACAAAAAGGTGGGTTAAAGCCGCTGATAATTGAAACTAAAAAAACAAAGAAGAAAAAAACTTCAAATAAATCAAAAAATAAAAATCCAAAGAAAACTTAATTATTTTACTCTCAAGATGAAAAGGTGCAAATATGAAAAGAATGTTCAAGTATTATCCTGAGGATTTCAAGGATCTTCCAGTCAAAGTAATTCATATGGATTTAGTTTTTGATGTATACGATACATATACAAATGTTAAATCAAAACTTAGGATTAAATCGCTAAAATTACCTTTATCGAAGATTGAACTTAACGCAAAAAATCTGGAAATCTTATCAATATCCGTAGATAATGGTGAGACTAATTACGAATATAGAAAAGATGAAAATATCATTATTATAAATTTTCAGAATCCTGTTCCTCCTGATACTGAGTTCGTAATCAATACAGAAACCATATGTAAGCCGACTAAAAATATCTTAGAAGGGCTATATTATGATGAGACTCCTCAAGGAGCACCACCACAACAAATTACCCAATGCCAACAGTGGGGATTCCAAAGAATCGTTCCATGTTTTGATGATATGATGGCAAAATGCACTTACACAACCACAATTATTGCAGACGAGAGATATACCAATTTAATCACAAATGGGGACATAGTTGAAGAAAGACATTCCATTGGCGGAGGAAGAGACAGAATAAAATATGCCAATCTAATAACTCCTATGGCGCCATATCTTTTCTTTTTAGGAGTTGGAACTTATTCAACTTATACAAGAGAAGTTGAGTACCCCGATGGACACAAGTTCATGTTAGAATTACTTGTTCCACCAGATTCAGTTAAAGAAATAGTGGAAAAAGCATTGGATGTACTGCACAACTGTGTATTATGGACATATATTTTTACAGGGCCAAATCAATACGATAATCTTGACATCAGAAATGAAATGATGTCCTTAATCGAAGAAAGAGAAGAATATAAAATTGAAGGGAACAGTCAAAAACTTCAATCGTTGAGGAATAGATTGTCTGAGTTAAATGGTAGAATAATCCCAGGATACAAATACACTGGGACAGTCTATCGCGAAATTGGAATGCAAAATTCTGACTTTGGCGGAATGGAAAATGTCGGGAATACAACAATTAGCACTAATAGAATTATGCCTTTCGATGACATGACAGATGGAGGATTTGAATACATGACTTCTGTCAAGGTACATGAATATTACCATAACCTAAATGGCTCAGAAGTTACAGGAAAAGATCCTTTTCAAATATGGTTAAACGAAGCAGTTACAGTCATCATTGAAAAACAGTACCATGAATTCCTTTTTGGAAAGGATTATGGAAGATTAAAAACTGTATTAACTTTACTTGCTCCAAGCAGCGGAACATTTGCTTCTGATCAAGGTTCATCTGTTATGCCAATATTACCAGATGGCTTTAATGATCCCAATGAATTGATAACGGGGGTCACTTATGTCAAAGCTCCCGAATTTGTAAAAATGATTGAAACTTTAATGGGGAAAGAAAAGTTTGTTAAGGGTCTGGATTTGTACCACAAGAGATTCAGCCATGGAAATGCAACAACTGAAGACTGGATTAAAGCGATGGAAGAAGTTTCAGGCATGAGTTTTTATGAAATGTCAAAACAGTGGTTAAAACAAACAGGTTTTCCCACAGTCGATATAAAAACTAAGTACGATCAAAAACTCAAAAAATTAACAATTAAATTAAAACAATTGACTCCACACGAAGGAGTATACTGGACCTTCCCATTAAAAATTGCTATCTTAGACAGCAATGGCAATGATATCATAGATGTAATTACAAAAATAGAAGGCCAAGAGTCAAGTATAGAATTTGATAATATTCCAGAGCCTCACTTTTTATCTTTGAATAGAGATTATTCTTTCTATGGCAAGATAACTTTTGACATTCCCTCTAAAGAAATTATTTCCCAGATAAGAAAAGATAAAAATTTGATTGCTAAATATGTATCTTTTTATAAACTTCTCGATACGGAGAAGATGAGACTTTTGGATAATCTAAATCTTGAGCCAACTGAAGAAATAATAGATCTTTATTATGAATTACTCTCAGATGAAAATCTAATGGAAAATGCAGGTGGTCAGTTCCTTACCATATTTGAATCAGTGGATGAAAGAAAATTTGCACATCATTATACAAAAATGTATTATGTTAAAAAGAAACTAATGGAATCAATCGGAAAAAAATACAAGAAAGAAATTTTAGAGATATATAATAAATATAATGTACCTTGTCAAGGAAAAAACTATGTTGAAACTAAAAGTATCGAAATAAAAAGAAGACAGGTAAAAAATCTTGCTTTATCTTTATTGGCTTCAATTGATACACAAGACATTCACAATATTATAAAAGAACAACTTGAGGGGTCAGATTCTGCAACAGATAAGCTAACGGCTTTTTCCCTGTACCTCAATAGTTCTGCAAGGGATAAAATGGAAGTTCTTAAATTAGTGGAGGAAAGGTCAAGAAAGAATCTAGTAAGCTGGGAGTCATTTCTTGCAATTATCTCATCAAACAGTAGCGAAGATACATTAAAAATAATTAAAAAAATTGAGAGTTCCGATTCATTTAGAATAGAGCAATCTAACGACCAAAGAGCACTTTATGTTCAATTTGCACACAATAGGAAAAAATCATTAGAGACTGAAGAGGGAAGAGATTTCTTGAAAAATTCAATAATAAAACTCTCTAAAATAAATGAGTATACAGCTGTCAATGCAATAAAAGTATTTGGAAATATCGATGATATGGAAGAAAAATACCATTTGGATTTGATCAAAGTACTTGTTGATATTATGTCAAGTATATCACAAGAAAAAATGCCAAGTGTATATAACACTGCTAGGAGATTACTAATTGGGGCTCCAGTAGCTGTTGGTAAGTATAAAGAGAGATATGGGGAACTAAATTTTATCAAATAAGGTTAGTCTATGTCTGAAAATAAAGAATATCTGCCTTTTATAGTAAAAGAAGGCGATAGTTTTTCTGTAGGAGGATTTGTTAGAAGGGACATTGTCCACAGTAACTTTAGGATACCTCACATATCTGTGAACATTATCCCAATAATTAGAGGAACAGAAAAAACAATCCTACACATAAGATCAAAAAAGAGAAAAATAGACCCAAGTAAATATGATTTTAACGGTGGCCATGTTACTTATGAACCAATTCTAATGTTGGGGCCAAAGGTAATCGAAGAATCAAATGATAAAACTGCTTTAAGAGAAACTAGAGAAGAAATTGCCGTTTCAACTGATGGCAGGCCTTATGTATTCTCATCCAGAGATTTGATAAGATTTACAAAGGTTGGGGAGCTTATAACAGGATTTGATAATTCCGCCTCTATTAATGTGGGGTATATGACAGGGTATATTCTCTCCATACCTGCCGATTCAACAATAGTAATTACAGATGAAAATGAAGATGGGTCAATAGAAGAGTTATCCTATAAAGAAATTGACATATCCGAAGTAGTTTCTTTATTCAAAGAAAAACCAATTGATTTTGCAAGTGGCGCAACTGCAGTTCTAAAAGAGTTATCCAATCCCAAAAGTGAGGCATATAACAGATTCTGGCACATTGTAAACATAAATAAAAAATAAAAAATTTAATTTATTCAACAACAAAGATCAATTTAACATTGGCTTTGTACTTAGTTATCTTGCCATCACTTACTTTTCCTGTTAACTTTTCAATTTCCACGCCTTTAATACCGTGGACGGTTTTCGAAGCAACAAAGACTGCTTTTGATACCGCATCTTCCCAACTTATTTCAGATTTTCCAACTACCTCAATCACTTTCGCAACTTCAGACATAAAAATCCCCATTACAATAAGACTTCTTTCTATAAATAGTTTGGGGTCAAGTAAGAATTACATTATCTTTTTATTTTTATTTACATATTCTTGTTCATGACTGTGCAGAAAGTATCTTTTTTTAATTCAAGAGGGCTTAAGATAGTTGGCATACTTGACGGTGAAGGGGATAGATGTGCCATAATTTCAAGTCACTTCACTGGATTCAAAGAAGTTAAACATTACTTTAATCTCGCAAAAACACTCTCAGATAACGGAATATGCGCACTTAGATTTGACTTTAGTGATTGCATAGGTGAATCTGAAGGTACATGTGAGGAGATGAGTGTAACTAATCAGACCAATGATATTATCTCCGCAATTGATTTTCTTGAGGAGAAAGGTATCTCAAAAATAGGTATAATCGGGCATTCACTTGGAGGACTAGTTGCAATAAACGCAGCTGCAAATGATAATCGAATTAAGGCATTAGTCTCAGCAGCAGCTCCAGCAAAGCTTGAGTGGGATACGCTCTTTAAGGAAAAGGAAGCTCAATGGAAGAACGATGGTTACATAACATTTCCCTCTTGGAAAAGAGGAAAGATAAGGATAAACTATGGATTTTATCTAGATTTAAAAAAACAAGATGCAACTAAATTGGTACAAAGAATAAAAGCACCAATTCTTGTAATCCATCCTGAAAACGATGAACTAGTTTCTATTGTTAATTCACAAGAGATATATGAAAATGCAAATGATCCAAAGAATTTTATTGTCATAAAAGGGTCAGACCACATGTTTTCAAAAGAAGAGCATGAGTCTGAACTTATAGGACTTACTTTAGATTGGTTCAAAAAATGGTTATGAAAAAGATCAATAGTAAATAGATATATTTTTATTATAGTAAATAAATTAGTAATCATGTCATTTTTAGTTATTGCATATCCAGAACTCAAAAAGAAGGATTTCAATTGGATTCAGGAACTAAGAAGTAAAAATGATGAGCTTTATTATGATGCCGTAAAACCCCATTTTACTCTTGTATTTCCCGTTTTTTATTTGAATCAAAAACAACTAATTTCTGAAATTAAAGAAAAGTCTAAAGACCTTAAAAAGGTAGATTTTTGTCTTAGATGTGCAGTGCTAAACAAGGATGCATTCAATGATTACTGGCATGCATTTTTAGTGCCCGATGAAGGATTTAGCGGTATTACAAAATTTCATGATAAATTTTATTCAGGTAAGCTAAAAGATGAGCATTTCCTTGCTATTCAGTATCTTCCTCATATAGGTGTTGGTAATTCTATAAATGCAAATGAATGCAAGAAACTCGTTGACGAGTTAAACGAGATGAACTTTGAAGTATTTGGTAAAATAAAAAATCTCACGATAATAAGATATGAAGAGAAGAAGGTAGAGGATATAGAAACAATAGAATTAGATTAGTCATTTTCACTCATTTGTTTTATTTATTACAATAATTTGCCTTAATGTACCCACTAAACTTAAAAACATATTCAATATACCAAAGAAAAGAGCTTATAGTGAACAATTGGTGTTAATATGGCATATAATGTTTCTGAAAAAGTTATATCTGCTCATTTAGTTGAGGGCGAGATGCAAAGTCAAAGTCTTATTGGAATTAAAATAGATCAGACTTTGACACAGGATGCAACAGGTACGCTAGCCTATCTACAGTTTGAAGCAATGGGAGTTCCACGAGTAAAAACTGAGTTATCCGTAAGTTATGTTGACCACAATACCTTACAGACTTCATTTGAAAATGCAGACGATCACGCATATCTACAAAGTGTTGCGAAAAAATATGGCCTAGTTTTTTCAAGACCTGGAAATGGAATTTGTCACCAGCTACATCTTGAGCGATTTGGCATACCCGGAAAAACTCTTCTTGGGTCTGACAGTCACACACCAACAGGTGGCGGAATAGGCATGATTTCTATGGGGGCCGGAGGGCTTGACGTAGCACTTGCAATGGCAGGTGAGCCATTTTACTTGAAAATGCCAAACATTATAGAAGTTTGTCTCGATGGGGAGCTTTCTGATTGGACTTCTGCAAAGGATGTAATTTTAGAACTGTTGAGAAGATTATCCGTTAAAGGCGGAGTAAATAAAATATTTGAGTTTACAGGTAAAGGTATTGAAAGTTTATCCGTTCCAGAAAGAGCAACAATTACAAATATGGGAACTGAACTAGGGGCAACAACTTCTATTTTCCCAAGCGATAAAATAACAAAAAAGTTTATGGAATCTGAGGGAAGAGAGGCCCAATGGAAGAAACTTGAAGCCGATAATACTGCAGAATACTCTGAAACTATTGCTATTGATTTAGGCAAATTGGAGCCAATGATTGCAAAACCACACATGCCCGATAATGTTGTAAAAATAAGTGAAATTGAAGGCACTAAAGTATCCCAAGTTGCAATTGGAAGTTGTACTAATTCATCCTACAAGGATTTAGCGCTAGTATCTGAAGTTCTTAAAGGTAAGACAGTTCATCCGAATGTCAGTTTTGTAGTTTCTCCAGGCTCTAAACAAGTTCTTTCAATGATAGTCAAGGATGGCCATCTAAAGAATATTGTAGATGCCGGAGCAAGAATTTTGGAGTGCACATGTGGGCCATGCATAGGGATGGGCCAAGCCCCCACATCCGGAGGTACTTCTCTTAGGACATTTAACAGGAATTTCAAAGGTAGAAGTGGGACAAAAGATGCAGATATTTACTTAGTAAGCCCGGAAGTTGCAGTTGCAGCAGCTCTTTATGGGGTCATCACAGATCCAAGAAAATTGGGCAAATACCCTAAAATAGACATGCCTGAAAAGTTTGAGATAAATGATAACTTGTTCATCTTTCCAAAAGAAGATGGAAAAGATGTAGAAATAATTAGAGGGCCAAATATAAAACCTGTTCCAAGAAACGAGAGTCTAAAAGATCCTTTGAAAGGCTCCGTCTTATTAAAAACAGGGGATAATATTACAACTGATGATATAATGCCTGCAGGGGCAAAGATATTGCCACTAAGGTCAAACATCCCAAAAATATCCGAATACGCTTTTGAAAGGATAGACAAAGACTTCCCTTCAAGGGCGAAAGCTAAAGGTGGAGGATTCATAGTTGGAGGTAGTAATTATGGTCAAGGATCCTCAAGGGAGCACGCTGCAATAGCTCCAATGTTTTTGGGGGTTAAGGCTGTAATTGCTAAAAGTTTTGCAAGGATACATCATGCAAATTTAGTTAACTTTGGGATAGTTCCGCTTACATTTTCTGATGAAAAAGACTATGACAGAATAGATTCTGGCGATGAGCTATTAATTGAGATAGGGGACTTTAGTAACATCGTCTGTAAGAACATTACAAAGAGTCAAACATACAAGCTCAATAAAAATCTTTTGAGTAGGGATCTAGAACTTTTGAAGGCCGGAGGGGCCTTAAATTATGTATATAACAAAATGAGGAGATAAAATGAGTGGAGATTTAATTACAATAAAATCTGGGAAGATTGATGTTCCAGATTTCCCGATTATTCCTTTCATTGAAGGGGATGGGATAGGTCCTGATATATGGAAGGCATCCCAAAAGATTATGGATGCTGCTATTCAAAAAGCATACGGAAGCAAGAGAAAAATATACTGGACTGAAGTATTGGCTGGAGAAAAAGCTTTCAATAAAACAAAAAGTTGGCTTCCGGATGAAACAGTTGAAAAGATTAAAGAGTGCATAGTAGGTATTAAAGGGCCTTTAACAACTCCAGTTGGAGGGGGTATAAGAAGTATTAACGTTACCCTAAGGCAAGTTCTTGACCTTTATGCATGTATACGACCAGTTAGATACTATACTGGACTCCCTTCTCCAATGAAACATCCAGAATACGTTGACATGATTGTTTATAGAGAAAATACCGAAGATGTTTATTCTGGGATAGAATGGCCTGCCGGTTCTGAAGAAGCTAATAAAGTTATTTCTTATCTTGAAACACAGTTTGGAGTAAAAATAAGAAAAAACTCTAGCATTGGTATAAAACCCATTTCAGAGTTTGGAACAAAGAGAATTGTTAAGAAAGCATTTGATTTTGCAATTGAAAATAATAGGAAGTCTGTAACTGTAGTACACAAAGGGAACATAATGAAATACACAGAAGGGGCTTTTAAGAACTGGGCATATGATCTTGCTAACCAGGATTACAAAGGTAAGATTATCCCTTATACTGAGTATAAAGATTCTGGCATCGTTCTAAAAGATGCTATAGCTGACAATATGTTCCAACAAGTTCTTTTAAGACCGGCTGAATACGACGTGCTTGTCATGCCAAACCTAAATGGGGATTACTTCTCTGATGCTCTAGCAGCTCAAGTTGGCGGACTTGGAATTGCACCTGGTGGAAATGTCGGAGATGGATACGCTGTGTTTGAGGCAACTCACGGTACTGCACCAAAATATGCAGGAATGGACAAAGTAAATCCAGGATCATTATTACTTTCTGGCGTCATGATGCTAAACTACCTTGGATGGAAGGAAGCTGCAACTTTAGTTGAAAAGAGCTTTGGCGAAACCATAAAACAAAAATATGTCACATATGACTTCGCTAGACAGATGGAAGGCGCAACTGAAGTAAAATGCTCAGAGTTTGGCGAGAGAATAATTAAGAATATGGATAAGATTTAATCTTCTTTTTTAACTTTCTTTTTCTTTTGAATAACCTCTTTTCTGAATTCTTCAATATCCTCTTCAGGGATTTCTGGGAAATATATCAGATCGTTTACAAATACACTTTCCTTGATACTTCCATAGCCACATTCTTTACAGATATCCCTTACCATATAATTAAATGATTCAACAGAAACATCAGTACTACCGCAATTTGGGCAGATTTTGATGTACCCTTTCATACGTGTATCCTCAATAGGTTTTTTCTTCTTCATAGTCTCTCAGGTTATCTATTAGATTATTTGATTATAAAAATCTATTCAATCAAGGTAATACATTCTGACCTTTTTACCGTCAGATGTTAGAGTTCCTACCTCTTTAAATCCAACTTTATCATGGAATTTGACTGAGCCTTCATTTTGAGGTTCTATAGCTACTTCTGCTACAAGAGGTACTGGCCCTTTATTGTTTATCAGTTCTTTGTATAGCATAGAAGCAATCCCTTTGCCCCTCATAGACTCATCAACAATTACTCTATCGATATAGTAGTATTTTCTGAACTTATTTTTAAACCATAGAAAATTGACACTATCATAATCTGTGCAGTCATCCATAGCCATCAAGAATCCAACTACTTTATCGCTATCTTCAATTATACTGAAGAATGGAATATTCCAGTATTTTTGAAAAAAGCTAATTTCCTTTTTACCCACCCATTTAGATTCTATATTGTTTAATTCTAGTATTCTAGGTAAGTCTTTTTCTTGTGCTCTTCTAATATTCATTAATCTATTAGATTATTAGGTATATTAAAATCTTTAGTTCTATCTTCATATGTTAGTTTTTTAAAAAGATAGGGCATCTACTTAAAATAGAAGAGAGGGTATTCAATGGAAAATTCATCAATTGATCTTGAAACTATCGGCTGGGATTCCTACTTTGAGGATAATTTTACCGAATTTAAAGAAGAAGGATTGATACCTGGCCGTATCACTGAAGTCCAACGTAAAAGCTTCATGGTGATTACAGAACTAGGCGAGGTAGAATCTAGAGTTTCTGGTAAATTTAGATTTAATACACTGGACAAAAGTAATTTCCCCGTAGTTGGAGATTGGGTGATCATAAAGATTGAGATTAATAACAAGGGAACTATTCATGAAGTTCTACCTAGAAAGAGCAAATTCTCTAGAAAAATTGCAGGTAAACTTACAGAAGAACAGGTCTTACTTGCAAATGTTGATGTGGTTTTGATTGTATCAGGACTTGATCATGATTTTAATATCCAGAGGATTGAAAGATACCTTACTTTAGTTTCAAAGAGTGGCGCAAGGCCAGTTATTGTACTAAATAAATCTGATATTTGCAATGACCTCGATCAAAAGTTAGAAGAAGTGAAAAAAATAGCCCCAAATGTTCCAATACATAATTTGAGTGCAGAGTTAAATGAAGGATTGGAGTCAATTGAACAATATCTTGAAAAAGGAAAGACTATAGCTCTTCTCGGATCTTCTGGCGTAGGCAAATCAACTATTATTAATAAACTACTTGGCACAAACCGTCAAAAAGTTAGTTCTGTAAGAAAATCTGATAGCCATGGGAGACATACTACGACTTTTAGAGAGATGATTATGCTTCCAAATGGAGGGATGATTATTGATAATCCTGGGATGAGAGAACTTCAATTATGGTCTGATGGTGACGATGTTAGTGATGTCTTTTCTGATATAGAAGCACTTTCAAATAACTGTAGATTTTCAGATTGTACCCATATTAGTGAACCAGGCTGTGCTGTGAAGAATGCTATTGAAAACGGTGATCTTGAAGCACGTCGGTATGAGCATTATCTTAAACTGAAAAAAGAAATAGAATATCTTACTATAAAACAGAATGAGATGGGCAGGGTTACAGAGAAAGTTAGAGGCAAAGACATTTCTAAAAAAATAAAGCTTATCAAAAAAATGAGGCCTGATAAATACTAGGCTTGTAATTTTAGTAAAATAGTTCAATTTAACTTAATAAAATATAAATGGATATTTAAATTGGCCCTTTCAAATAATCCCTCGGTAAAATCCAAAACTTTTATATAATATTAAGATTTCATTTAAATGAATATTAAAGGTGGTAAACATGAAAAAAGGAATCATTGCTTTAATTGGTATATTTTTATTGGCGATTAGTAGCCTTTCAACAGTACTTGGTCAGAATCCAATGGACGATATGTTTGTTGAAGGGGTGCCTTTTGAGTGCTATAATGAAAAACTAGTTTGGTCATTTAACACAACTCTTCAACCTGGCGAAAACAGATCATATAGTGTACCTTCTTTTATTCTTGAAGATTGTTATTACTATCTCCAAATAAAAGGGCAAACACAAGAATGCATAGAATGTACAGGAGACCCCCCTCTAGCAATTTTTTGGATTACAGCTTACTATAAAGGAGAAGAACACGGGATTAGCTCACCTCAATTTGACCCAGAGTGCGGAGTTGTAGATGGTGTGGATATTAGGTTTCCTTTTAGTGAGAATGAATTTATACAAGGAAGTGTAATAAAAGAATTTGAAAGTATTCAAGTTGTAAACAGCGAGAATTCAGATTGTCCTATTACCTATTCCTGGAAACTTTACTCAATCTGTGAATGTAAAGGAAAGCAGGCTTTATACCCAAAAGTCGACATTGAAGGATTTGCAGTTAGCGGTGGCGCAACCATAATAAAGGATGGTAAAATCATCTCAGCTTTCAATGTTTTGCCTGGTGTACAGCAGACAATGATACAAGTTGAGAACAGAGGATTCTTTACACAAAAGGATGCAAGAGTAAGATTCATTGGGCTCCCAGATGGAGTCACAGTAGAATTAACTCCAGCTACACAGACAATAAAGGCACATAATATAGGTACATACAGCGCAACATTCACAGTAGGTACAAACGTTCCATCAGGAACTTATAATATCTCTATGGTAGCTTACTCTACAAATGGAACATTTGACACAATAAGGATACAACTAGTTGTTCCATAAAATAAATTTTATTTTATTTATTTTTATATACTAATTCCTTTCTTAGATAAAACAGTTCATTGAATTCTTCATTATATTACAAAGCCCTGTAATATTAGTAAAATTATAAAGTTTAACTTAATAAACTATAATTTCGTCTTATATGTGGTAAATTATAAAAAAGAAGAATATTAGACAGATAAAAAAATATCCAATAAGTGGAAATATGTCCACCTTATACTCTTCTCCCGAATATTTTTCAATATAGTGTTCATATGAATTTGCAAGAGCGTCTAATTTTTTTCTAAGAGGGACAAATTCTAGATACATAGAGCATAAATTACCAATTAAGATAAAAATTAGAAATAATTTCATAAATAAATTCCAGATACTCTCTTCAAGCACGATGGAAAACATTCCCGAAAAGAATGGAACGCCCCAAAATATTAAGGCAGGCAACATGGGCAAGTATGATAAAGCGCAATATCTGCCAATTGTATTGATGCCAATTTCATCTTTTCCTTTGAGATACCTTACCATATCTTTTCTTATTTCGTCGAGGTAATAGTACTGGCCCCCAACAATCAACCACATCTGAAACCTATATACTCTTTCATCAAAAGTGATAACAGTTTCAGAAATGTGATTTTCCAATTTTAGACTAATCCATATCTGGCTAATCTTGAAACTATAAAAATAATTATACGCTATAAGTGAATTTTCATCTTCTTCTTTTACTTCTATCCCTTTTTCAGTAAGCCAATCCTTGATCTCACTCTTCACCTGTTCTATGCCCTTGCCTTCTATCAGGTATGCTTTGCCGGGTTTGAAGTCGGATGTCATTTAGTTGGTCTCCTTTTTCTTCTTGTCCCTTGGATCCTCCCAGACCTTCTGCTCGTAGTGGAAACGATTTAGAGGATCTTCCTTGGTGTGCCAGTACCAGTAGAGGAAAATACTGCTAAAGGTTATCCATAGAACTGAAAATACGAAACCCCAAAATTTCAAAAGAAATATAGCAAAGAGATTAACAAACATAAAGATTAGAATTAGGTAGGCTAGAACACCATTTCCAGTATAATGAGTTTCTGGAATATTCGCATCAATTCGAATCAATTTGCCATATTTACGATATCTTAGACTATTTAAAATAGAAAAAAAAGTTAAGAGTTCGACTAAGCTAAGTAATAAAAATACAACAATTAAGTTATTGTCTAATGTCATTTAATCTCTCTTACTTAAATTCAATTTGATTAATTTCATCTTTTCCATATATTTAAGGATATGGAAAAAATTAGGGAAAATAGGGAAAGAAGTTTATCCAATATAAAGGTTGTAATATAATGGAAACTCCCTTCTTTCAGGTTATATTAAAACCGGTTATAACATTAGTAAAATTATAAAGTAATCATTTCAAAACCTTTAAAACTATCCATTTCTTAAAGTATTTATGGCAATTTTAAATCACATAGCCTTACTTGTTTCAAATCTTGAAACATCAAAAAGATTCTATAAAGAAACACTAGGATTAGAGGCAGTCTTTGAACATCCAATTAACGGTGAACAGTTCGAAAAAGTAACGGGTCTAAATGACTTTGACGTTGTATTTGCAGTATTATCTGATAAAAAATCCAAAGTAAATATCGAGCTAGTAGAATTCAAAAATGGCCTCATGGAAAGTCCTTCAATATTTAACCACATAGCTTTTGAAGTTGAGGATGTTGATGCACTTCACCAAAAATTTGTAAATAATTGCATAGAAACAGTTTCAGAGCCAGTAACGCTTACACACCCCCATCCAAAAATAAATGGCAAGAGATTCTTCTATTTTTATGATCCAGATGGCAACATAATAGAAGTATATAATAAAAAAGAAGGATTATACTCAGAATAAATTTAAAAAATTATTTTTTATTCAGGAAGATAAGTAAATCTGATGCCCATTCCTTCTCTGACTTTGTACCTTATGTTCATCCCGATCAACAATGCAGTTATTGGCTCAATAAGTCTTGCATTTTGTAGTGGTCCACCATCAATTGCTCTAGCGCCAGGTATATCCTTTGCAAGTTCCATTATGTTTTTTCTTGCATCTTTTGAGCCTCCACATACCATTATATCACAATCGACATCTTTTTCAAGGTCAGAAAGCCTATCTGCACTAACATTCTGAAATGCGCTAATAACTTGAACATTTTCTGGAACTAAACTCTGGATAACTTCAGCAGCGCTGCCTTCCCACGGGGATATCATAGTAGTTGCTTTTCCGCCCACAGCAGTTGAAAGAGGCACAACTACAGATACAATTATTTTACCTTCAGTTAAAGCTTCCTTAATAGAAGCAATTGTTGGAATTAAGTGTGAATAAGGAACGCTTATCACTACTATGTCTGCTTTCTTTGTAGCTTCTAAATTGTCAAATCCTGATATCTTCGCTTCAGGAACTTTTTCCTTTACAGCTTGGACATCTGTTTTTTCTATTTCTAACAAAGAGCATGCAGTATCAATACAAATCGTTTTTAAACTATCGGCAGAAGTACAGGCCTTTTTCTCTTCCCTAGATCCAATAAAGACTTCATGTCCAGCTCTTGCCCACCTCAATGCAAGTCCCGAGCCCTGTCCGCCAGTTCCTCCTATAATAGCAATTTTTTTCATTTAAATCAACCTAGAATAAATTATAATTGTCTAAATATAAAAAGTTTTTGAGAGATTACTCTCTTCTAAAATAAAAATGAATTGAAAAATTAGTATAAAAAAAGAATAAGAAAAAATTAAATATTTATTTGTATTTCTTGTGTTCTTCTTCTCTGATTTGTTGCCACTTCTTGCCTTTTCTTATACCTTCAAAGACAGGCTCAGCATCTCCTGGTCCTTTACAGTATATTGCATAGTCCATTGTCTCTGCGTAAGCTGGGTCGACTGCTCCACCGGCAACTATGAATGGGACCTCTAATCCTTCCTTCTTCATAAGTTCGGCTACCTTGGGGAATGCAGTTCTTGTTGTTGTCATTAAAGCAGTACCGGATACTACATCAGGTTTTTCTTTCTTTGCAGCTTCAATTACTTTATCCCATGGAACACTTGCCCCTAGATCAGTAACTTGGTATCCCTTTGCAATCAAGATTGACTTTACAATGTCTTTTCCAATGGCGTGAACGTCACCGAATGCAACGTGCATAATAATCTTACCTTTTGGCTTGACATCTCCCATTGCGCTCTGGCAGTGGCTGATACCTTTCTTCATTGCGTTTGCAGCGAGTAATATTTCAGGAACGAATGCGTATCCACCATCGTACATTTCTGCTACACCAATTGCACCAGGTAACAATGCTTCCTCTACTAAATCAATTGGCTTTAATCCTTTTTCGAGTGCAGCTACTACGAGCTTTTCAGCTTTATCTGCGTCACCTATCATGACTGCTTTTGTAATTTCTGCAAATTCAGGTTTTGCTGGTGTGTACTTCTTTATAATCTCTTCTTTGCTTAGCGCAACGACTTTTCTCTTTACTTTCTTTGGCCCACAAGCTTCTACCATGGCCCTTATGTTTGCATTTGGAGTCATTGGTGGTGTACCGCATGCTGGAGAAAGAATATCTACTCCATCTGCAATATCTCTAAGTGATTGTGTGTAAACATATTCTGGTGTACCCATCATGACGACTGGGATTGTTTCCAAACTTCCGACGAGTGTAACCCTGTCTCCAAGACCCATAACTGCTTCTTTAACTGAGGTACCAGGTGCCTCGAATGAGAATGCATCAAATCCAGAGTGTGGTATCCTGTCCATGTAACCTCTTGTGTCACCACAGATATGTAAGATAGACATAGTATCTTTTAATTCCTTTGTCATTCTCTTATATCTTGGCTCAAGGAAGTACTGGTAATCCTTTGGATCAAGTAAGTCTCCTGAAGCTGTTGGATCAGGCATGTAAAATCCATCTGCGCCACTTGAATCAACAGAGTTCCTAAGATTTCAATACAAAGATCAGTACAAATATCAAGACAAGCTTCAAATTTCTTTTCTTCTTGTTTTGACCACATTAATATTCTGTCTACGCCCCAAAGGTGACCTGCAATGGTCATTGGACCTGTAACAGTTCTAAAAACAGGAACAAGTTTTTCATATTTTTCGACTAGAATCTTAGTTGAACCTTCAACAATTGGATTTCTTCCCTTGGATATAACGTCTTTTGGCAAGTTGTATTTTGTTGGGTCAGTGTTTTCAAGAACATGTTTTAATACAGATGGATGTCTTAAATCAGTTCCTAAATCAATATCTGCACCAAGCATAGTTGATTCAGATACTAAATCATTGTGGGATATAAGTAAATCTAATCCCCAAACTTCATATCTGCCTGCCTGGAACTGTGCCATAACCTTTGAATCAGTCTGACATGCTGGCCAGGTAACGTTTGTTGAAGCCATTAATTCTTTACAAAAGTTTGAAAGTACTATAGTAGGTGTTCTGTCAACACGACCACCGGCCATAGCTGACATAAATCTTCTATATGGTGTCATTTCTCTTAATGCCAAATAATCTCCTCCTTTATGTAGCCAACCAAATAAAATTAGGTTAACTAACCCGATTGTTCCTTCTGATTAATTTATAAAAGCTTTTTCATGGATGGTCTAGCCATCCAATTATTTAATCAGTTAAAAAAACATTAATAAATTTTTAATTTAAAAGAAAAAATATAGAATTAATTATAGAAAAATTATTTCTTCTTTGGCTTTTCAGCCTTAGCAGCGTCTGGAGAAGCGCTGTATCTAAAAGGTGTTGCGATTGGAAGGCCTAGTTCCTTTATCAACATCATTGAAAATACGTAGCATTTAGCATTTATTCCATTAATGACTTCATCAAAAAATGCTGTGTCTAGTTGCTTTTTACCTTCCCACTGTTCAATGATTTTCTTTCTGAACTCTTCGCCTTCTTGATAGTAAACATTTCCCTTTATGCTTGCACTACCTACTGCAGGCTCATAATTTGAAAGGAAATCAAACTCAACATCTAAGACGTTTAATCTTCCTCCGGGGCCAGACATTTGCATCTCTTTAATTGAGACAATGTTTGGTGTCTGCGTGAAACTTACTGGACCCTCAGGGGCCTTCTCCAATTTTTTCTTTTCTACTTCAGCTTTTGTAATATTAAAATTAATTATTGGCATGTCAAACCTCCTTTTCCTATGGAATGAAGATTTGTTTTTAAAATTAACTATTAAAATATTATATTTTATCGAGGATGTCTGCCCTGGTAATTATCCCTACGACCCTTCCCATTTCTTCTATAAGAACGGCTTGATTTTCTTTTAGCAAGGTATAAACTTCGACAAAACTTTGCCTCTTGGAAACTACTGGAAAACTTTCATCCATGATCTCAGATACTGTGAGGTCTGGACTCTCACATATTTTCCCAAGCCCAAGTTTTTTTACAAGTGATTTCTCAGAAAGGCTACCTACTGGTATTCCATTTCTCATGACAGGTAGTTGTGATATATTATATTTTGCCATTATTGTTATAGCGTCACTAACTTTATCCTTGGGGTGAACAAAGATTACTGGCGAAATCATAACATCCTCTATTTTTTTCATTCTTGCCCTTAGCTCTTCTAAGGCATTTAAGATCTTGTTGAAGGTAGAAAGTTTTGGATCAATTTGTTTGTTTTCAAGTTTAGCTATGTAAGCTTGAGTAACTCCTGCTTTGTCGGCTAACTCTTTTTGGGTTATCCCAAATTTTTTCCTTAGCTTTTTTACTTCCCCAAGATCAATCATTTAATCCCCTAAAACATTTCTTCTATTATAGATGCAATTGAGATGTCCGAGAATTTGGAAGGTATAGAATCAGAACCAAAAATTCCGTCTATTCCTGCCTTTTTTAGTCTTTCCTCAGCATTTGATATCATTAGGAGGTGTGTTGCCCCAGATAGTACTTTTAGTGTTCCTTCTCTTTTTAGGACTTCACATGCCTTTGCCATAGTTCCCCCAGTTGATATGATATCGTCAACAATTGCTACGTCTCTGTTCTTAGTATTAATCTCTTTTGGTCTTATCTCCACTGTGTCCCCGGAAAGCCTTGTTTTCTCAAGATGATCAAACTCTGCGTCCATTTGGTCTGCAACTATTTTTGCCCTTTCAACTGAGCCCTTGTCAGGAGAAATAATAACGGGCTCTTTTAGATTTAGATCCATCAAATAATCTGCGATCAACGGCATAGCTGACAAATTTTCTCCGTTCATAGCTTTTGTGACTTTAAGATCGTGTATATCTACCGTATATTTGGATTCTAAATCGAATCTATCTATCATCTTTGCTAGAGAAATACCTGATACAGATTCCCAGTCTTTAAATCTCTTGTCTTGTCTTGCATAAGCCATATATGGAATTAGAAGATTAATTTTGATGTTTAGGTCTTTTAATGCATCAATCATGAAAAAAAGTTGCATTATATGCTCGTCCTGCGGGTAATATAATGATTGTACTATAAGAATCTCTTTAACATTTTTTACCTTTTCGTCAAATCTGACATAGCCTTCTCCATCAGGAAATCTTTCAAAATGGCAATCGATTAATTTGAAATCTCCCTTTAACTGCTGTAAAGTTTGTTTTGATGAGAGCGATGTAACAAACATTTTAACACCTTGAATTTGGTATGCCTAATCATTAATATATTTTTCTATTTTTTTATTTTGTCCATCTTTTTATTAATTTATGATTATTCCAATAATAAATTTATGTAAAATATTTGCTAAATATACAACTTATATAATAAGTACGATATATTTTTAAAGGCTTGATAACTATAAACGCTAAAGTCTTTCTAGAGGAAATAGTAATGGCAAAGAAAAAATCTTCTATTCCGGAATCAGAAGAAAATAATGTTAAGGTATTAAATGAAGAATTAGTAGACATAACTGAAGAAGTTAAAAAAGTTAGAGAACAAATTAAATCATTTTATGATGTTACAACTACAGAAGAAATAGAAGTTCCCGAGAACTTAATTGATCAAGTTATTGGTCAGGACCACGCAGTTGAAATCGTTAAGACCGCAGCAAAACAAAGGAGAAATGTACTATTAATAGGAGAACCTGGAACAGGAAAATCAATGCTTGGATTGGCAATGGCAGAACTTTTGCCAAAAGAGGATCTTGAAGATATCTTGGCATATCCAAATCCTGATGATCCAAACACGCCTAGAATAAGAACTGTTCCAAGGGGCAAGGCTAGGCTCATAATAGATGAGCACAAAGCTATGGCAAAAAAACAGGAAGAAACTAAAAGAATGATACTTTTCTTTGTCATAGGTGCAATCGTTGTAATCGCATTAACTCAAGGACAGTTACTCTGGGGACTTTTCCTCGCAGTTATTATATTCTTTGGAAGGCAGACATTTAGGATTAAAAATCAAGTCATGATTCCAAAGGTATTAGTTGATAATTCTAAGTGGGACCATGCTCCGTTTTTGGATGGAACAGGTGCTCACGCCGGGGCATTACTTGGGGATGTCAGACATGACCCATTCCAGTCGGGAGGGCTTGGTACGCCTGCGCATGAAAGAGTTGAAGCGGGTATGATCCACAAGGCTCACAAAGGATTACTGTTCATAGATGAAATCTCAACATTAAAAATCCAGATGCAACAAGCCATTCTTACAGGTATGCAAGAAAAAGCATATCCCATAACTGGGCAAAGCGAAATGAGTTCTGGTGCAATGGTTAGAACTGAAAAAGTTCCCTGTAACTTTGTTTTAGTTGCTGCCGGAAATCTTGAAACTTTAAGAGACATGCACCCTGCATTACGTTCAAGAGTTAGAGGTTATGGTTATGAAGTTTACATGGAAAATTCAATGCCTGCCAACGAAGAGAACATTAAAAAGATTGTAAGATTTGTTGCACAGGAAGTTAAAAAAGATGCAAAAATACCACATTTCTCCCTTGACGCAGTAGCTGAAATTGTTCAAGAAGCAAGAAGGAGAAGTAACAGAAAGAATCACCTTACCTTGAGATTGAGAGAACTTGGTGGAATGGTAAGGGCAGCTGGCGACGTAGCATTATCTAGAGGAGATAATATTGTTACAGTTGAGCATATTGTTGAAGCAAGAAAACTTTCTAGGTCTCTTGAACATCAAATAGCTGATGACTATATTGATAGGAAAAAAGCTTACCAGATATTTGGATCCACAGGGGCCCAGATAGGAAAAGTTAACGGGCTTGCTGTTTTGGGTGAAGGAAGTGGAATTATTACGCCTATAGAGGTCGGTGTTAGTAGATCCTCCTCAAAATCTCATGGAAATGTAATTGCAACAGGAAAACTCGGAGAAATTGCAAAGGAGTCAATATCTATTGTATCCTCTTTAATAAAGAGATATTCGAACAAGGATTTATCTAGCTTTGATATTACTATCCAGTTCCTTCAAGCATATGAAGGGGTTGAAGGAGATAGTGCTAGTGTATCTGTTGCAACAGCAGTTATCTCTGCACTCGAAGAACTTCCAATAAGACAAGATGTTGCAATGACTGGGTCACTTTCAGTTAGAGGTGATGTTCTTCCAATAGGCGGAGTCACTGCTAAAATAGAGGCTGCCCTAGAGAGTGGAATGAAAGAAGTAATTATCCCTGACTCAAACAAAGATGACGTATACATAGAAAAATCAAAGAGAGAACAGATTAAAATAGTTCCAGTAAAGAGACTAGAAGATATTTTGAGCTATGTACTAATAACAAATAAAAATTCAGATTTTATTAAAAATCTAACAAAATTAAAAGAATCTCTAGGAGTACAAGCGTGATTAAATGTTTCATTTTATAGAGTCCATTGGTGTTGACTCTAATTGTTACATCCTTGAAAGTGATATAACTGCACTAATTGATACAGGAACATACAAAAACTACAGAATATACGATTATGTAGATGAAAATGATTTACAAATAGATATTATTATTAATACGCATTGTCACTACGACCATATCGGCGGCAATAAATTTTTTCAGGTACCGATATATGCGCATGAAAAAGACTACCTTGACATAAAGAATGGATCAGAGAAAACTTTTTTCTGGGGATTTTCAGAAACTTTTGAAGGATTTAAAGATGTAAATCCCCTCAAAGAAAACGATGAAATTGATCTTGGAGATTACTTGCTTAAAGTAATTCATACACCTGGGCATACATCAGGATCAATGTGCCTACTTGAAGAAGATAAGAGTTACCTCTTTTCAGGTGACACCGTTTTCAAAGGATCAGTTGGCAGATATGACTTGCCATCCGGAAGTCTTGAAGATTTAAAGGAATCTTTAAAAAAGCTATGCGATATTAAAGTTAAAGAAGTTTTTCCAGGACATGGGGAAAGTTTTCCAGGGAAAGATCTTCTATTTAACAAGTATATGGTTACCCTTATGGAAGAGGATATATAACCTCCGAATATCGTACGGCTTAACTATTTTTTCACTTATTTTTTTGTACAATTTAAGGCCATTTATAATCTAATTAATTTTAAAATAGGTAAAACTGGCATTATGTTTGATAATTTAATGTCAAATTGTAACTTTTTCTGCCAAAGAAAATAACTAAGATTTAAATACTTAAAAATTTAACATTCCAAAGGGGAGGTATTCTATGGAAAACATAGATCCTTTTGAAAATGTATTAAAACAACTTGAAAAAGTAAACAAAGTTCTGAAACTTGATGAAGGAATATACGAGGCACTTAAAAGGCCAAAAAGATTTCTTGAGGTAACCGTGCCAGTTACTATGGACAATGGTAATGTTAAGGTTTTTACTGGTTATAGATGTCAATATAACGATGCCAGAGGTCCAACAAAAGGAGGTATAAGATATCACTGGAATGTATCTCCATCAGAAGTAAGGGCACTTGCCGCTTGGATGACGTGGAAATGCGCAGTCGTCGATATCCCATACGGAGGGGGAAAAGGAGGAATAATTTGTAATCCAAAGGAAATGAGCGATCGAGAAATTGAGAGACTTTCCAGAGGATTTATTGCAGCAATTTACAAATTTATTGGTCCAGAGTTAGATGTTCCAGCTCCTGATGTTTATACCAATCCAAAAATAATGGGATGGATGATGGATGAATTCTCTAAGATAAGGCAACACTACTCTCCAGGAGTTATTACCGGAAAGCCTTTGTCTATAGGGGGTTCACTAGGAAGAGGAGACGCAACTGCAAAAGGTGCATGGTACACAATTAGAGAATATGTAAAGTATTTGAAATGGGATATGAAGAAAACAACAACTGCAGTTCAGGGATATGGAAATGCAGGTTCATACATTGCACAATTCCTACATGACCAAGGTTCAAAAGTCATAGCTGTTTCTGATTCTCAAGGAGGAATTTATAACGAAGCAGGACTTGACCCATATAAGGTCCTTGAGCATAAGGAAAAAACAGGCTCTGTCGTGGACTTCCCTGGTGCAAAAAACATAACTAATGAAGAACTATTATTCCTTAAATGTGATATCCTATGTCCTTCTGCACTTGAAAATCAAATCACTGCTAAAAATGCAGACAAGATCCAAGCAAAAATGGTGGCCGAACTTGCAAACGGGCCAGTTACCCCTGAAGCCGATGAAATACTTATTAAAAAGGGAGTTTACCAGCTACCTGACTTCTTATGCAATGCAGGTGGTGTAACAGTATCTTACTTTGAGTGGGTCCAGAATCTAATGAATTACTACTGGTCTGCAGATGAAGTATACGAAAAACTTGACAAGAAGATGACAAAAGCTTTCTGGGACGTAATCGCGGCTAAGGAAAAATACAACATTGACATGAGAACAGCTTCTTATGCAGTTGCAATCCAAAGAGTAGTCGACGCAATGAAGGCAAGAGGGTTTGGTTACTAAATCTATTTTTATTTCATCTATTATTTTATTTTCTAATTTTTTTAATATGTAAAACACTTATATAGTATTCTTCTTATTCTTAAATATGGAGCCACAAGTTGGAGATGTTATTACATTAAGGAGGGGTAAAATTAGTTACGAAGGAATAGTCATACCTTCTCCTAAAAAAGATTCAATTATTATTAAATTATCTAATGGATATAATATTGGTTTTAGAAAAGAGTCCGTTGAAATAATAAACGTAGAGAAAAAAGAAAAACCAAAAATATTTTCTGAAGTTAAGTTCCAAAAACGTAAGGATATCCCTGAAATATCTTTGATTTCTACAGGAGGGACAATCGCTTCGAGAGTAGATTATGAAACGGGGGGAGTCAGATGGCTTATGAAACCGGAAGAAATATTTTTTATGGCACCTGAACTCTCAGATATAGCAACTTTTAGAAATATCTCATCTCCTTTTCAGATAGCCTCCGAATCAATGACTTTTGAATGCTATAGAATATTGGCCAAAGAAGCAGCGAAAGAATTAAACGCTGGATCAAAAGGAGTTATTATCACTCATGGAACTGATACACTACATTATACTTCCGCTGCATTATCCTTCATGCTCCAAAATCTATCAAAACCAGTTTGTCTAGTAGGTGCACAAAGAAGTCCTGATAGGGGAAGTTTTGATGGTTCTATGAATTTAATATGTGCTTCATATATCGCCGGGCAGTCAGATATGGGTGAAGCTGTTATAGTGATGCACGGAGAAATGAGCGATACCTATTGCAATGTCCTAAGAGGAACAAAAGTCAGAAAAATGCATTCTACAAGAAGGGATACATTTAGGCCCATAAATACATCTCCTTTAGCCAAAGTATTCATGAATGGAAAATTTGAGAAAATATCAGATTATAGATTAAGAAATGACGATAATGAAGTATATGCGGACATAGAGATGGAAGAAAGGACTGCAATTATTAAGGCATATCCAAATTTTAACCCAGAAATCCTTGATTATTATATTGACAAAGGATACAAAGGGTTAGTGATTGAGGCGTCAGCTCTAGGTCATGTTCCAACAGATACAATTAATGAAAAGTTTTCTTGGGTAAATTCAATTAAAAGAGCGAGGGAGCAAGGCATAATAGTTGTTTTTGCAACACAGTGCCTATTTGGTAGGGTAGACCCATTTGTGTACTCCAACGGAAGGATAATGGAAGAGATGGGTGTAATATACGCTGAAGATATGCTACCTGAAACGGCATATCTCAAACTATCTTGGATTTTAGGCCACACAAACGACTACTTTGAGGTAAAAAGAAACATGCTTGATAATATGGCTGGAGAGATAAACTATCGTATAAAGGGGGATAAGAATGGACTATAAGGAACTTGGACTTAGAGTAGGATTAGAAATCCATCAACAATTAAATACTAAAAGAAAACTATTTTGTGATTGTCCAACAGTTCTTAGAACTGATGATCCTTTTGATACAATTGAAAGAAAACTAAGGCCAACCCCTTCTGAAATAGGTGAAGTAGACGTTGCCGCTTTAAAAGAATATATGAGGGGTAAAACCTATATCTACCAATATTATGATACAAACTGTCTAGTTGAACTTGATGAAGAACCACCCCATCTTGTTTCTGAAGAAGCCAAGGTAATTGGAGTTGAAGTTTCTTTACTGCTTAATTCTAATATAGTTGAAGAGATACAGGTGATGAGAAAAACTGTTCTTGATGGATCAAATACCTCTGCTTTTCAGAGAACCATGCTTATATCAACAGATGGATACATTGAAACTAAAGAAGGTCCAGTTTCAATTCTAACAGTATGTCTCGAGGAAGACGCGGCTAGATTAATTAGTCAAGATGATACCACTAAAACATTTAGGCTTGATAGATTGGGAATACCTTTAGTTGAAATAGCTACTGGCCCCGATATTTCTAATCCCGAACAGGCAAAAGAAGCGGCATATATTTTGGGGCAAATCTTAAGGGCAACGGGGAAGGTAAAGAGAGGTTTAGGAACAATAAGACAAGATCTAAATGTTTCCATTAGAGAAGGTGGAAGAGTTGAACTAAAAGGAGTCCAAAAACTAGAAATGATACCTTTATGGATTGAAAGAGAAATTGAAAGACAGATCAATCTCGTTGAAATTAAGAAAGAATTGTATAAAAGAGGATCTGAAAAAGATCTTGAGTTTAAGGTCACTGAACTTACTGATATTTTTAATAATACTTCATCTAAGATAATTGCTAGTTCCATCAAAAAGAATGGAGGAGTCTATGCAATAAAATTGAAAAATTTCAGAGGAATTCTTGGAAATGAAATTCAAAAAGGGCGAAGATTTGGAACAGAACTAGCGGATCATGTGAAAACATATGGACTCTCTGGACTATTCCATATAGATGAACTTCCAAACTATGGAATAACAATAGATGAAGTAACTAAAGTAAAAACAAAACTTAAGATTGAAGAAATGGATTCTTTTGTTATCGTAACTGGGAAGGAGAACATATGCTATAAGGCTTTAGAAGAAGTCTTTGAGAGGTGCAAAAAGGCATTTTCTGAAGTTCCCAATGAAACAAGGGATGCATTAGAAGATGGGAATTCAAAATATTCTCGTCCACTTCCAGGAAGGGCAAGGATGTATCCTGAAACCGATATCCCTCCATTTTCTATTCAATCAGAATTAATAGAAAAAATTAAAATTAATCTGCCTGAAACTTTTGATGAGAAGGTTAACAGATTTATCGACAAATATGGGCTTAAGAAGGAAGAGGCGGAAAGAATAGTTTATGAAGGCCCTGAACTTTTTGAAAAAGTTTCATCTTCCCTTGATATAAAATCTACTATATTTATAAAAGCTTTAGATCTTTCAAAAAATCTAGAAAGAGAAGAAGGATATGTAACAGATGATGAAATCCTATACTTACTCTTTGAAAAAGTATCAAAAGGGATTATAGCAAAAGAAGGGATTGAAGAGGTTTTGAAGAGAGTTTCAAAAGGAGAAGATATTGAAAAAGTCTTATCAGAGTTCTCTTCAGAGAACAATTCTTCTGACGTTGAATCTGCAATTGAGAAAATTATCCTAGAGAAAAGAGATTTCATAATAGAAAAAGGAGACCGTGCTATTTCTCCACTAATGGGTTTATGCATGAAGGAATTTAGGGGAAAAGTAGATGGTAGTTTAATTAATAAAATCGTAAAAGAAAAGATAGAAGAAATCATCAAATCTTCTTGAATAATCTTTTCTATTTATTTTTAAAAATAGTTAATTATTTAAAGGCCCTCCCAAAAGATTCTCTAGAAGAAGATTCCTAAAGATTTTATTTACTAATTTTATTCTTTAGGAGGGAGCATAATGTGTGGTTTTATTGGAAGCTTTCCTAGCAAAGATAAGAATAGTGTATCAAAAGGATTATTTAAAATTCTTCATAGAGGGCCAGACGACAACAATATTATTGAATCTGAAATGGGCGTCTATGGACACTGCAGGCTTGCCATTATTGATGTTGATTCTGGGATACAACCAATGGAATATAAAGATCATTTAATAGTTTTTAATGGAGAGATATACAATCATCAGAATCTTCGTTCACTCACAGATGAGGAATTTTCAACCGATTCGGACACAGAAACAATTTTAAGACTTTATTTAAAGTATGGCCCAGAAATCGTGAACAAATTTAATGGTATGTTTTCATTTGCTATAATTAACAAAAATAGCTTATTTTTGGCAAGGGATCCTATTGGGATTAAACCTTTGTATTATATAATAAATGAAGACACAATTTATTTTGCTTCAGAGATTAAAGCCCTATCAGGTTTAGGCGGGAGAATTATTGAATTCCCTAGTGGAACATATTGGCATTCCAACTTTGGATTCAAAAAATATTATGATTTCTCTAATTCATTAATACCAAATCTAAAAACAGATCCATTTTTGGAGGAAGATTTAATTAAAATAAAAGACTCTCTAAAAAAGGCTGTTAACTTAAGATTGATTGTAGATGAAAATGTTCCACTTGGCGTTGCTTTAAGTGGTGGGCTTGATAGTAGTATTATAACGGCCCTAGCAAGAGAGCAAAAAGATCCTTTGGATACTTTTGCTGTGGGTACACTTGGATGTAAAGATTTGGAATTATCCTTAATGGTTTCTGAATATTTGGATACTAATCATCATACTTATTTATATGATGCTGAAGATATTCTAAAAGCCCTCCCTACAGTGATAAAGCACTTGGAGTCTTTTGATGCTGCATTAATTCGAAGCGCAGTCCCAAATTATTTTCTAGCAAAGCTGGCTTCAAAATATGTTAAAGTAATATTAACTGGTGAGGGCGCAGATGAATTGTTTGGTGGATATAAATACATGTCAGAAATATCTAATCCGTATGAATTTCAAAGTGAATTATATAATCTGATATCTAACCTACATAACACAAATCTTCAACGTACCGATAGGATGACCATGGCATTTAGTTTAGAAGCAAGAGTACCTTTTCTGGACAAAAATGTTATTGAAACTTCATTAGGGATCCCTGTAACCTGGAAATTACATCACAAAAAAAGAGTTGAAAAATATATTTTAAGAGAAGCATTCAAAGATATGCTGCCGTATGAAAATTCATAGGCCAAAAGAAAAATTCTCTCATGGTGCCGGGTCAAAAGATTTGATGGCAAATCATGCAGAGAATCAGATATCGAATAAGGAATTCGACAAAGAAAAAAATATAGGAAAAAATACAATTTTAAGATCAAAAGAAGAACTATTATATTATAGGATATTCAACGATATATTTGGGGACTCTATTAACCCAGAAACTGTGGGCAGGACTAGATCTATATTAAAAGATGAATTGATAAAAATATAGATTTTACAAAATATATTTAAATTAGCTAATACCATAGAAGTTTGTGAAAATATGAAAGACTTAGATTTCTTTTTTAATCCTTCTTCTATAGCCGTCATAGGCGCTTCAGATACAGTTGGGAGTGTGGGTTATGAAATAATGAAAAATCTCCTTGAAGATTTTCCCGGAGAACTATACCCAATAAATATTAAACAAAAACCTATTTTTGGCAAACCTAGTTACAAGAGTATACTTGACGTGCCCAAAACTATTGAAATGGCAGTTATAGCCATTCCAGCACAATATGTTGCTGACGTTTTAGAGGAATGTGGTAAAAAAGGTGTAAAGGGAGTAGTTATAGTTTCTGGAGGCTTTTCAGAAATTGGAGAAAAAGAGAGGGAAGCTAATCTATTAGAGATATCTAATAAATATGGCATTAGAATAATAGGCCCAAATTGTATAGGAATTTATGATAATTTTTCTGGCGTAAATACAGTATTTTTATCAAAGGAGAAAATTTCTTTCCCCCAAAAAGGTAATATTTCTTTTATTTCACAGAGCGGGGCATTTGCAGGACTTATATTGGACTGGACAAGTAAGGAAAGAATTGGAATATCAAAAGTTGTAAGCTATGGAAATAAAATAGATGTCAATGAAGCCGACCTTATTGACTATTTATATGATGATGAAACCTCAAAAGTTATTTGTTTGTATATTGAAGGTATACGTCGTGGTCTTAGATTTATGGAATCTGCAAAAAGGGCCTCAAAAAAAGTTCCTATTCTTGCATTGAAATCCGGCAAAACTAAATCTGGAGCTAAAGCCGCTTCAAGTCATACTGGAAGCCTTGCAGGAGAGGATATAATATATGACTCTGCATTTAAACAATCTCACATAATAAGGGCAAGTAATTTTGAAGAACTTTTTGACATGGCAAAAGCTCTAGAAAAACAGGTTTATCCTAAGAGTGATGGGGTTGCAATTTTGACTAATGCCGGTGGACTAGGGGTAATGACCGCAGATGCATTAGAAATGAATGGACTTAGACTTGCCAATTTGGGTGAAGACACAGTAGAAAAGCTAAAGACCCAGTTTCCCGAAAGAGTAGTTGTTTCAAATCCAATGGACTTAGTTGGAGATGCAGATAAAGAACGTTATGAAATTGCTCTAAAAGCCCTTATGGAAGATAAAGACGTAGGTTTAATCGTAGTTATTTTGTTACTTCAGGTTCCAACACTTTCCTTAGATTCTGCAGACATAATCCTCAATATTAAAAAGAATTCTGATAAACCCATTATTATTCTGGCAGCAGGAGGAGAAATCATAACTCCATGTCTTAGAAAATTGGAAGAAGGTGGACTTGCAGTTTATCCTTCTCCTGAGAGAGCAGCTAGAGCAGCATACGCCTTAGTTAATCATGCAATAGTTCGAGGTGATATCCATAGAGAGCGTAAGGAAAATATTGGAATTTGTAAAATCTGAAGGAAGAAATTCTTTGATGGAACATGAAGCTAAGGAAATAATGAAAGCTTATGGGATAAAAGTACCAAAAGAAGGAATTGCAACTTCTGAAGAAGAAGTACTAAAGATTGCAAGAAAAGTAGAGTATCCGGTAGTACTAAAAATTGCGTCACCCGATATCCAACACAAGACCGATGCAGGTGCAGTATTTTTGAATTTATCAAAAGCAGAGGATATTTTAGAAGGATATAGGAAGGTAATACAGAACTCAAAGAACTTTAAGCCTGATGCAGACATAAGAGGTGTAATAGTCCAGCACATGATGCCAAAGCAAAGAGAAGTTATTATAGGAGTTTCTAAAGACAATCAATTCGGCCATGTCCTCATGTTTGGACTTGGTGGTATCTTTGTTGAAGTATTAAAAGACGTATCATTTAGGATTATCCCTATAGAAAAGGAAGATGCATACGAAATGATTTCTGAGATTAGATCACATCAGATGCTTTGTGGGGTCAGGGGAGAGAAACCATCAGATATAGATGCACTAGTGGACATTATGCTTAAAGTATCAAAATTTGTTTCTGATTTTCCAGAAGTAAAAGAACTTGATTTAAATCCCGTATTTGTTTCCGAAAAAGGTGCTGTGGCTGTAGATGCTTTGATTGTAATAGAGTAATCACTCTATTATTTCATAATATAAATCATTAAAAGAGCCTTTGTAGCTTGCATTGATTAATGAGTAATATCTTGTTTTTTCGATATAGTCACTTGCACTACTAGTTGGGTCGAAAACAACCCAGTTCCCTTGATAAAAAAGCTCTACCCATGCATGGCCCGTATTCGATGACGTGAGTCCAAATACTACTTTTACATCTTCTGGACTATAGCCTTTTGCCCTCAATAAAGTGCACAATAAAATAGCTTGATCTTCACAGTCACCAGTTCTTAAATTAAGTGTTTCTTCTGGTAATTGCCAATATTCGAATCTATAATCGTAAGTTAGATAATCCTCTTCGTACTTAATTTCATCACGCACAAATCTATATATTGTAAGAGGGTCATTTGTACTAATCTCATTAGAAAAAGATTTTATACTCTGATTTTCAGGTGTTATGAAAACAGTCATATCATATTTTTTTAATTTTTCATAGACATTTATTTCTTCTTTTAATATGCCAATGCTTTCCGTTCTTTGATTTATTCTACCTTTAAGATCATCTATGTTTTTGTTTTCAGCAACAATATTAATTTCTATAGCCTTAACTTTATCTTCAATATTAGATCTTTCGTTATTGTAGTAAAGAAGCCTATTCTCTAGTTCTTTCTCTTGGATTAAACTATTGCTATATTGGTAATGCCTAATTAAAAAACCTGAAAATAAAACTGATGAAAAGATGATTAGCATGATAACAAGGGTCTTAAACTTTTTATATTCCATTTTATGACCTCATCAGTTTTTTATCATTAAATCTGAATAATTCTTGGACACTATATAATTTGTATATGTCATTTTTATTATAAGAATCAAAATTATTTTTTTCTCTGGGTAAAAGCAAATATACATTTCCATTCAATTTAAGCTCGACCCATATATCCGAAGAAGTCGAATTGAGCAAGTTTATTTTTGCACCAACCACTTCAACTTCATTTTCACTAAATCCAGAAGCTCTAAGCATTGAAACCAATAAAATAATTTTATCTTCATATTCTCCTTTTTTACTTTGAATAATATTTTTTGGATAGTTCCAGTAGTCGATTCTGCCATTTCGTATTAGCTTATCATCTTTCTTAATTTCATCTCTTGTGTAATTGAATATTGCCCTAGCTTTTTCTGCATTTCCCATACCAGGAGTAATAATCTGATTAAGAGTTTCGGTAACTAAAGAATCATTTAAATCAACAAAAATTCTAGGATCTTTTGATTCATATATCTTGTATGAACTAATCTCTTGATTTAATTTATTTTGGGCTTCTAGAAGAAATAATTCTTCTTCACTTAATTTATCTTTATACTGGACCATTTCTTCAAGTTCAAATATTTTTTCCATTAAAGTAGAATTAGTTTCTTGAAGCGCTAAATATGATTCCATTATTTCTTCTTCTATTTGGTAATTTGATTTTGTTTGAAAGTTTAATTTTTGTGTTTCTGACATAAACATAAATGAAAACAATAAAATTCCGAATATAAAAAACGAAACAACAAAAAATCTCTTCATCATATTTTTTTAAATATTAAATCTATATTTAAGAATAACTTAAATCAAATATATGATTTAATCTGGAATTCTTTATTATTAAAATATTTAAAATTTAAAGAGATAAGTTATTAGTTGATTAATCAGAACCTATTATTTTTCTTGCAGCCATTGTTAGAGGGTCTAGTGCACTTGATATTGGAGGTGCATATGAGGTTTCTGAAGTTGCAAGTTGGTGGACTGTCGTTTTTCTTCCTATAAGGAGGGCCATTGCATCTATCCTCCCTTTAACTCCTTCTTTTGATATAACTTGTGCGCCAATTACTCTATAATCACTGTCAGATAAGATTTTAACGTAAATATCTTCCCCTCTGGGGTAGTACTTTGCTCTTGTTAATCCTTTAGCATTGCCTTCAATTGGATTTATTCCATATTCGAGAGCTTTTTCTTTTGTAACGCCTACTGTACCTACTTCTAATTCACCAATAACTGCTATACTTGGGCTTGATATTGGTCCAAAAACAGTATTTTTACCCAGAATATTGTCTGCTACTACCACTCCTTGTCTAATTGCCGTTGATCCCAAAGCACTGATTGTAGATTTATGAGTAATAATATCTGTAACTTCAACACAATTACCGCAAGAATATACATTTTTTAGGAATTTACCCTTTCTTCTAACTCTGAGTGAAGCATCTGTTACAATTCCTCCAGTGCTACCTGTTTCAATACCTGCATTCTTAGCCAATTCTACATTAGGCCTTACTCCAACGGATACAAGAACTAAATCTGTTTCGAATTCATTTCCGTTTGCTTTAACATAATTTACTTTTTTCTCGCCTAAAATAGAAGAAGCAACAGTAGAGGTATTAATATTCATATTTAAGGAAGTTAAATATTCCTCTACAATACCCCCCATATCTTTATCCAGCATATTAGGGAGAACACGATCTTTCATTTCAATAACTCTTGATTTAAGGCCTTTTTTAAGAAAAGCATGTGCCATTTCAAGACCTATCGATCCTGCGCCTATAATTGTAGGAGAATTTGCATTTTTTAATGACTTTGATATCCTTAGTGCATCTTCTAGAGAATTCAAAAAATAAACGCCTTCTAATTCTATTCCCGGTATGGGTGGAATTATTGGAGTAGCACCACTAGCAATCACCAAAGTATCATATTTTATTTTATCGTTGCCAAAATTAATCTCTTGAGCATCTAGATCTATTTTATCAACTGTAGTCTTATTCAATATGTTAATGTTCATTTCGGAATAGTATTTCATATCCCGAAGAATTAGATTATCAAATGAATTTATCATACCAGAGACTACAAATGGGATGCCACAAGGACTATATGCAAAATATTCGCGGCTAGTAATTACGGTTATTTCTATATTTTTATTTTTTCGTCTAACTTGAGACGCTACGGGAAGTCCTGCAGCCCCTGCACCTATTATAACAAGGTGTTTTTGCATGTTTACTATAAACCGGTAACGGCCTTTTAAAGTTAAGGTTTAATATTTGTATAATTTTGGCCAGCTATCTAAGTCTTCATTATAAAGCCTTACTCAAAAGTATTATTAGAAAAATGCCTGCAGTATTAAGAACATAAGATATAATTCCAAAATGTTTTAGTTTTACTTCTTTTGATGATGCAAGGATAGTGACACCTATCTCATCAGGCAGAGGAGTTGCTATAAAAATAGATCCAAGAGCATATGCTAAATACTTTTGATAAAGTTTAGGTATTTTATTCAATGTAAAGATTGATACTTTGTGCTGTGAAAATTCCTTTATCTCATCAGCAAAAGAAATTCGAATAAAGTGAAATATTAAGAAATCGCCTACTAACGATCCTACGCCTGCAATCAATCCTAGAAATATAATGTTTTTATTAGTTGAAAATATTAAGATTAAAGCAGTAGCAATTGGGGCAGTGAAGGAAAAGACATACAAGATTCCAGAAATAAAAATACCTAAGTATCCCCATTCTAAAAAACTCTCAGGTACGAAATTACTTAATCCTCCAAAGAAGAAGAAAGTCAGTAAATAAATTACGCCCAATGATTTAAATTTCTTATATTTCACCACACCACATCAAAATAGATTTATTTTTTAATATTAAGAGAATCTTCAATCGAAGATAATTTTTGATAAATCAACTTAATAGCATTATTTTGTGCATCTAGATTATCTAGTATTACTCTTATCTCTTCTTCAGCTTTTAAATTTATCAGATAATCTGTATGTGCTTCTAATCTAGTCTTTGCGTCTTGCCTATTTTGGCTCATCATTATAACTGGGGCGGTGTAAGATGCTAATAATGAAACAATTAGATTTAAGAATATGAAGGGGTATGGGTCCCATTGATTAATCCACGCAGTAATATTCAAAGATACCCATATTAATAAAATTATGGTCTGTGTAAATATAAATCCCCAAGAACCAATTTTAGAAGTGGCCCAATCAGAAGCCTTTTCACCAAATGTTTGTTTTTGTTCATATAATTCATTAACGTCACATATCTTTTCGTGTTCATGTTTATAAGGCTCAGGGAAATTTAATTTATCCATTTTTTCCACCTTTAAATTGATTTTGTTGCGATATTTATATATTTAATTAACTAATTGGAATAGAATTAAATATAAAAAAGGCCCATATATAATCCGTATGAAAGATTCTGTGTCAAATGAATACCTTTCAGAAATTGTAGGTAACGCAATAATTAAATTATCTAATTATAACTTAGATATTTTCTCTGATTTGTTTAAACCAATACTAGAAAAGAAATGCCCTTTTTCTAAACTTGATTTAATTGGAAGGAATTTGGGATTAAATCTTAAGGATAAACCAGAATTACTTATCAAAGGATTTGATATTTTAATTGAATCTAATAAAATGGGAAGCTATGTAATAGTAAGCCAAGGATTATCTCAACTTATGCCAGAAAATATTGAGTTAGTAATGGAAAAAAGCAGGCAATACATTATATATGGAGATAAGTGGTATGTTTGCGATATAATAGGAGAGAGGAGCATAGGATTATCTTTAGTTAATTACTTTGATATTACTATTCCATGGATTCAAAAGTTTTTAGAAGACGAAAATAGATGGATTAGGAGATCTGCTGGGGTTTCTATTCATTTCTTTAGTAAACGAATATTAGATCAAAAAGAGAGAACAATTTTACTATTAAATATTTTAGAGCCACATATGGAAGAGAAACAGATTGATACAGTAAAAGGAATTGGTTGGGGGTTAAAAACAATTGGCAAATATCATCCAGATATACTCACTGAATTCTTGTTAGCACAATTAAGCAAAGACAAGATTATATCAAAAACTATGCTTAGAAAAGCATTGACTTATCTGCCTATGGATAAAAGAGAGGAGATCGAATCATTTGTATAAAGAGTATTCTACAAAACATATCTTGAATGTCCATAAATATTGCGATGGAGGGTGGTTCTGGATAAAGTATTCTGCTTCTCCATATATTGGTTGTGAATATGGGTGTAGTTACTGTTACTGCAGAGAAGATAAATACGACCCGCATAAACGTGAAATAGATCCTGAGATAATTGAGTTGGAGGACCCATTCTCTGAATATATTAAAATTAAAAAAGATGCGCCAGATCTTTTTAGAAAAGCGATTGGGAAAAAACCTAAAGATTTGATTTATCTTGACAGCTATCAACCTGTTGAAAATAAATATGGTTACTGTAGGAAAATTTTAGAGGCATGTCTTGATCTAGCATTTCCTATTTTTATTAATGAAAAATCTCCGCTTCTTTTAAAAGATTTAGACATATTAAAAGAGATTAATAAAAAAACTTATGTCAACGTTGGATGGTCAATCATTGCCAGTGAAAACGACGAAATATTTTCAACGTTTGAACCTAATAATCCTTCTCCTGATTCCAGATTCGAATCAATGAGGGTATTATCTAATAATAATATTCTTACAGGAACAGTATTCATGCCAATACTACCATACATTTATGACACTGAAGATAATATAGAAGGAATTATTAAAAAAACAGCTGCCAATGGAGGAAAATATATCCTTGACGGAGGATTAACCCTAAATGGTTACTGCAAATCTTATTTTTTTAATTTTTTAGAAAAATATGATTCCTCGCTAATTGAAAAATATGAATTACTTTTTTCTAACGATAAACTATATTCACAAGTCAATATTAAAACCCATAAAATAGTCTCGAAATATTGTCAAAAATATAAACTTCAAAACCATATTACACGACCTATAGATTATTTTCCTATAGAGTATCAAATTAACAAAAAAGTATCAGAAAAATTATTTCTAAAAGCCAGAGAGATTCAATTGGAGGGGAGAGAACGATATAAAGAATGGGCATATAGAAAAGCGGCAAGGGAAATAGATGAACTTGATGAGAGCATAAGTACGATATATATAAATGAAGGATTAAAAGGATTATTGAAGATAAATGGTGTAGGTAAATCAATCGCAATGGAAATTGAAAAATTAATTAAATCCAATATTTAAGCGGAAATAGTCGAAAAATATATAAAAAGAATAATTCTAAAAATCTCAAGATAGTTTAAAGTGATGTTATGAAAATAATAACTTATTTAATGATTGGAATGTTGCTTTTGGCAACAGGTATGTATGTTTCAGCATCTGATAAGAATTTTGATATTATAGTGGCTCAGGGGTCTTCCCTTAAAGCAGGCACTGAAAATAATCTCGTTACAGTTACTATTAATAATGAAACCTCTCTAGAGTTTCAAACTGTAAAGGTATATTTGGACCTTTCTTCCCCATTTTCAGCTTCAAATAAAGAATCTGATCAATTTGTAATTGGGAATCTTACGACTATCCCTAAAGGTGCTTTCTTTGTAATTGACGTTGACAGTGGAGCTGCTTATGGAAATTACAAAATACCTGTTATTATCGAAACAAACAGAGGGAATTATCAAGAAGAGGTAGAGATTAAAGTTATTGGCGATACTCTAGTTAGTGTAGATGATTTCGCAATCAATGGAGTTAAAGGCACAACTGTTGACCCTGGTACAGTTTTCAATCTTAATCTTAGATTGAAAAATGTTGGCGGTAACAGATTACAGTGGTTGAAAGTCACATTGGACACAAATGATCCAGAAATTGTTCCCGTTTCATCTTCTTTAACAAAAACATTCCAAGATGTTAGAAGCAGTGAATACGTTGTTGCTTCTTACGATTTATCTATAGGGAAAAATACAACTCCAAAAAACCATATAATGACTTTAGTTCTAACTTTTCAGGATAATCTAGGAGTCACACATACACAAAACGAAGTTCTTGGTTTAAAAATATCTGGAACTCCACAATTGGAACTTGGTAGAAGAACTACCGACCCAACTAGGATTGTTCAAAATCAGCCTTTTGTCTTAACCTTAAAAATAGAAAATATTGGTACAACTGATGCAGATAATGTTAAACTAAAAATAGAATCTCCATTTGTAGGAGACAGTGAAGCATACCTTGGTAAGATTCAAAAAGATGATTACGCAAACGGTGTATTTGCCTTAAATTCCGGTGCCAGTAGTGGAGAAGTTAAATGTAAACTCATTGTCACATACAATGACGATAAAGGATCTCATACAAATGAAAAAGAATTCTTTATTTCCGTAAATGCTATTCCTCAAGCAACAGCTGGACAAGCCATAGCAGGTTTAATTGTTCCAATACTAATATTGGCCATAATTATCGGCGGAATATATTTCTACAGAAAAAGGAGAAAATCAAAAAAAGAAGGATCTTCTAAAGAAGCATCTGGCCAATAAATTGAAATCCTTAGAGGGTATTAAAAAATGGAATCTCCAGTAATTGATGCAAGGGCACTTTATAAATGCTATACTCTTGGTAATGTACAAATTCCCATCTTGCGCGGGATAGATCTTACTGTAAAAAAGGGCGAAATAGTTGCTTTAATGGGGCCATCTGGATCTGGTAAAAGTACCCTTCTAGGGATTCTTGGAGGTTTAGATTTACCAACATCAGGGAAGATTCTAATCGACGGAATTGATATAACAAGACTTCCGGAAAGTAAACTTGCAGAAATTAGGGGTAAAAAAATTGGATTTGTCTTTCAAGCATATAATTTAGTTTCAACACTTACAGCAATTGAAAATGTAATGTTGCCGTCATATTTTGTCAAGGGAACAAAAAAGGATCCTGAAGAACTATTGGAAATAGTTGGACTTAGCCATAGAAGAAATAACAAGCCAACTGAGATGAGCGGTGGAGAACAGCAAAGGGTGGCTATTGCAAGAGCATTAATAAATAATCCGAAAATATTGTTTGGCGATGAACCTACAGGTAACTTGGATTCTAAGACTGAAAATAAGATATTAAATTTATTTCAAAAATTAAGAGATGATTTTGGTTCTACTATTTTTTTGGTTACACATTCGGATGAAGTGGCAAATATAGCTGACCGTGTTATATATATCAGAGATGGCAGATTGGAACGGGAGAAAAATGTTGGAAAACTCAAAAATTAGCATATATTCAAAATATGCTTCTACCTCCCTATTAAGAAGAAAACAAAGAACACTTTTTTCTTTACTTGCAATAGCAATTAGCATAGCATCTATAGTAGCCATTAGTCTCATGGGCAATTCTGTTAATTTCACTCTTCAGAGTAGCGTAAAATACTATTTTGGAGGAGATCTAAGGCTTGATATGGAACCTGTGGGATTTAGGACTGGTGATTTTGATTTTCGAGAAACTGAAGATTTTATTATAGGATTAAGGGATACGGGAACCATTGAAGATTACACATACATTATAGATACTGTAAGAGGAACAGATATACAAAGGGAAGGGGTTACTCAGACTTTTTTGGGGTTAAGAGGCATAGAAACAGGAAAGTATCCGTTATACGACGAAATTCCCGTAATTGAGCCCAAAGGAGTAAAATTCAATACCCTAATTAAAGAGCCATATGATATTGCTGTAAATGACATATTGGCCCAAAATCTTAAATTAAAAGTTGGAGACACCCTACCTGTTTTATCCGACAATGGTCGAACCGAATTCAAAGTAGTGGGGATAGTGAAGGAAGGGGGCGGTGTCGCCGATATATTTGGGGTAGGGATAATAAAACATGAAACAATAATGGAACTTCTTGAACTAGAAGAAAAAGATGCTTCTAGCATATTCATTAAAACACAAAATGATTCCTTGATGTACGAAGCCGAAAGATCAATTCAAAATCAGCTAATAGACAGGAATAAATATCAGATAACTCTTACAAATTATATAGAGCAAAATGAAGCAACTATTGATACTCTAAGGCCTGTACTGCAGTTTTTTGGTCTCGCGGGAATTATAGCACTTCTTGTAGGTGCAATTGGTATAATTACTACGATGTTTATATCAATGAAAGAGAGAAAAAAAGAAATAGGAACAATGAAAGCCGTAGGTATTAAAAGTTCTCAAGTTATTAATTTTTTTCTCTTTGAGGCGTTGTTTTTAGGTATCAGTGGAAGTATTTTAGGCGTTATTCTTGGGATAATAATATCAACCCAACTTGTTCTTATTGCAGAAGGATTGTTCAATACAGCTTTACGTTTAGTCATAGACCCATTTATTTTACTGTACGGTTTTTTAGTAGGTGTATTTTCCGTATTGACTTTTCAGATAGTACCCGCTTACATTGGTAGTCAAATAAGGCCAATCATAGTTCTCAAAGATATGGAAGGCGAAAAGCCATTTTATAGAGATTGGGGATTTATAAAAATAGTTTTTATATCTTTCATAGTTTTTGGAGGAATATTATACTTGAATTTGCGCTCTTTATTAATTGTACTGGGCGTATTTGGATTAATATTTTTAATGTTCATATTTACAATTGTTTCAAGATATATCATTAAACTAGTTTCTAGATTCCCAACTTTTAATTTTGTTTCACTTAAGTTAGGATTAAGAAGTATTGAAAGAAATCATTGGACAGTAGCAACAGCTCTTTTGGCAATCGCAATTGGACTCGGCAGCGTTGGGGGAGTTCTTACTACTGGAGAAGGTCTCAAAGATTTTGTAGCTGATGCATTTTCTTCATTTGCAGATTACGATATTCAAATAAACGGCATACCAGATTCAAAGATTTCTGATATGGAAGAGAGATTGTTGTTGATGGAAGAAGTCAAAACAGTATACAAAACAACTGATGAATTCTCTGGATTTAATTTAAATATCGATAAAGTCAATGGTAAACCAATATCTCGATATATTAGTGATTTTACTGAAGAGAAGAGAATAAAGGCAGAAGAAAGATGCATCAATGTAAATTTGGGCGGGAGAAATATAGAGTTTAATCCACTTAATCCTGTTACTTTTAAGACTGTAGGGGGGAGGCTCCTTGGAAAAGAGGACATAGGTAAAAATAATATAATTGTTTCCACACAATGCGTTGATACTTTTGGGTTTGGAGTAGGGGATACCATTACCTTTAGATATAACGATTACTATTTTGACATGAAGATTGTTGGGGTTTATGCGCCGAGTTTTCAAGGGGGTGGTCCACCTTCTTCTAATTTAGGAATTATTACATCTATAGAAACACAAGATAGAATTAGACGATCATCTTCAAATAAGGAGTTTAATATACTCGAAGTTAATGGCGTAAAATTATCAGATTATGCAAAATTATTGCCTGAAGATCAGTCAAAATTAATACCAATTCTATCTAAGACGAGTGTAAACATTGTAGGATTAGACGTAGAAGTTGAATATTTCGGACCTTACGGTAGTGAGGAAATTATTATTTCAAAAAGATTGGCAGAATCATTTAGACTTAAGATTGGAGATTCAATTACCTTAGAAGAAAATGAATATATGAAAACATTTGTTATCCAAGATATTAGAGAAGGCCCCTTCAATAAGGAATCAGATATTATAATCCCTTATTCAGCACTTAAGGGAACTTTTCCAGATATTTATACTTATACTTTGAGCGTGATAGCTAAAGAGGGTCAAGCACCTGCCTTATCTAAGAAGACCAAAGCTATGTTTTCACCAGAATATTATGTATTTGAATCCTCTGAAGTATTATCCATAGTGAATAGACTAATAGATCAAGTTGTAATTCCAATATCCTTACTTGCCTCGTTTTCCCTTTTTGTTGCTATTATAGTTATATCTAACACTATGTATCTTTCTATAATTGATAGAAAGAGGGAAATAGGAATAATGAAAGCAATTGGCGCAAGTAACTTTACCGTACTAAAAAATCTTGCTATAGAAAACTTAGCAATTGGTGTAGTAGGCGGTATTTTATCTTTAGTTATTCTGTATTTTGCTTTCTTTGGGCTCTCTCTTATACTTCAAATAGAGGGCACACCAATTAGTCCATTAATACTTGGAGGTATATTCTTCTTGTCGTTAGTTGTATCTGTGATTGCTTCGATTATACCTGCATACAACACTTCAAAAATAAGGCCATTGTCAGTATTAAGATATGAATAATATTTTTATTGTTCAGTATCATTTCGACAAAATAAGCATAACCGAAACTCTTATAAATGGATTGATTAGATTAACTTCAGGTGAACTTAAGTGGCCGTTTCACGAAGCTGTCCTATGAGGGTCGTTGTAAGGGATTTAGACGCTCCTTTTGAGGACTCTCCGACAGAATACATTGAATGGGTTTGCGAATCTCTAGGAATTGTAACTGGAAGAGACGTAAACAAGACGGCAATTACAGTCTTTAGAGTCATAGTAGAAAAATCTGATTGTAGATACGGTGTTTCAAGTACAGAATTGGCTGAAGAACTATCCATGTCTCGTGGTGCTGTAATCAATCAGCTTAACAAATTAATTGAATGCGGCCTACTAAGAAAAAGCGGACGAAATTATACTCTCCGAGGTGGAAATCTAACTAGAACAATGATGGAGATAAGAGGGGATTTTGATAGACTCTTTGAAAGACTCGAGAAAGCTGCAACATATATGGACAACTGCTTTGGCTTCCCAATGGAGAATAAACTCTATAAAAAATTATAGGTGAGCAAATGGAAGAAGAAACTGGAATCATTGATAATAATGAAGACATAATAACTGAGCTTCAAAATAAATTATCTGAATTAGAGAAACAGCTTTCAGAAAGTGAATCAAAGTTAAAAGATACTTATGACCGATTTCTAAGAAGTGAAGCGGATTTTCAAAATCTTAGAAAAAGAACAGAAAAAGAAAAAGAAGATACGAGAAAATATGCTTTGCAGGAAGTAATAATAGGAATATTAAATGTACTTGACCACATAGAAAGAGGAATAAAAGCCTATAAGGAGTCTGAAAAAGAAACTCTACCTAAAGAAGAAGTTCTCAAAGGAATTGAACTTATTTATAAAGATCTTAAAGATGTGCTGAGCTCTCATGGGTTATGTGAAATAGAATGTTTGGGAAAGGAATTTGATCCATTCTACCATGAAGCGTTGGCTACAGTATGTTCTGAGGAATCAGAGCACAATAGGGTAGTGGAAGAGTTTCAAAAAGGATATATATTGAATGATAGGGTGATAAGACCCTCAAGAGTAAAAGTAACAAAAAATGAGTAATTAGGATAATAATATTATAGTAAATGAGGTGGATATAATGGGAAAAGTTTTAGGAATTGATTTAGGAACAACAAATTCATGTATGGCTGTAATGGATAAAGGTCAACCTCTAGTAATTCCAAACGCAGAGGGGGGAAGAACTACTCCTTCAGTTGTAGGAGTTTCCTCCAAAGGGGAATGGCTAGTAGGCAGAGTTGCAAAAAATCAGATTGTTTCGAATCCTGAGAATACTGCTTACTCTGTTAAGAGATTCATTGGAAGAAGATATGATGAAGTAGACAGTGAAAAGAGGATTATCCAATACACAATTACGCCCGGTAATAACCAAGAAGTAAGGATAGTTTTGGGCGGAAAAGACTACACACCTGAAGAACTATCTGCAAAAATACTCAAAAAAATGAAAGATGATGCCGAAGCTTATCTTGGAGAAAAGATTACGGAAGCTGTAATAACTGTGCCTGCTTACTTTAACGATTCACAGAGAAAAGCTACCAAAGATGCAGGAGAAATTGCAGGTTTGAAAGTATTGAGGATTATAAATGAGCCTACAGCAGCGACTCTTGCTTATGGGCTTGATAAGCAGCATGAGCAAACAGTTCTTGTTTATGACCTTGGTGGTGGTACCTTTGATGTTTCAATCCTAGAGATTGGAGATGGAGTATTTGAAGTAAAGTCAACAAATGGTGACACACACCTTGGCGGAGATGACTGGGATCAGCGTATCGTGGAATGGCTAGTTGAGGAATATAAGAAACAGTATGGAAAAGACATAACTAAAGACAAAATGGCAATGCAAAGATTAAAAGAAGCTGCAGAGAAGGCAAAAATTGAGTTATCAGGATTGGCCGAAACTTCAATTAATCTTCCGTATCTAACTGCAGACGAAACTGGGCCAAAGCATTTAGAACTTTCTCTATCAAGATCTAAATTTGAAGCTATGACTAAAGATCTTTTAGAAAGAACTATGAAGCCAATCCAACAAGCAATGACCGATGCCAAAGTAGAGCCAGAGGATATTGACTCAATTCTACTTGTTGGCGGATCAACAAGAATGCCTCAAGTATACAACTATGTAAAACAGTACTTTGCAAAAGAGCCAAGAAGAGACATTAACCCTGATGAATGTGTAGCAATTGGTGCAGGAATCCAGGGAGGAGTATTAAAAGGAGAAGTAAAAGATGTACTTCTTCTCGACGTTACACCACTATCATTAGGAATAGAAACTTTGGGAGGAGTATTCACAAAATTGATAGATAGGAATACAACTATTCCTACAAAGAAAAGTGAAGTATTCTCCACAGCAACAGACAACCAGTCTTCAGTAGAGATACATGTACTCCAAGGAGAAAGGCCAATTGCAGCTGACAACCATACACTTGGTAAATTTACATTAAGTGGAATACCTCCTGCTCCAAGAGGCATCCCTCAGATAGAGGTTACATTTGATATAGATGCGAATGGAATTCTAAACGTTACTGCTAAAGACAAGGGAACTGGAAAGGAACAGAGCATTACAATTCAGGCTTCAGCTAATCTGTCAAAGAGCGAAATTGAAAATCTAAAGAAAGAAGCAGAAGTTCATGCCCAGGATGATATTAAGAAGAAAGAACTGATAGAAGCTAGAAATCAGGCTGATACAGTGATTTACACAACTGAAAAAGCAATAAAAGATTTCGGGGATAAGATAGAAGTATCTAAAAAATCTGAATTAGAAGGATTAATTACAGAACTAAAGAATGCTATGAATAGCAACAATCCTCAAGAAATAAACGAAAAGACAGAAAAACTTTCAAAATCAATGTACGAAGTAAGTGCTAAAATCTACCAGCAAACACAAAGTGCACAGGAACAACCAAGCGAAGAGCCAAAAACAGAAGGCCAAACAAATACTGGCGATAATGTCTACGATGCTGATTTTGAGGTAACAGACGAAGATAAAAAAGATTAATTTATTTTTTATTTTAATTTTTGAGGTTTTAGGATGGCTAAAAGAGATTACTATGAAGTTCTAGAAATAACAAAAAACGCTACTGATGAAGAAATAAAAAAAGCTTACAGGAGACTTGCTAAAAAATATCATCCTGATCTCAATAAAGGGGATAAATCCGCCGAAGAAAAGTTCAAAGAGATTTCTGAAGCATATGAAGTCTTAATGGATAAAAATAAAAAAACTAATTATGATAAATATGGTCACGCAGGCGTAAATAGTCAATTCGGTAGAGAAGGATTTGAATGGAGTAATTTTACTCATTTTTCAGATTTAGAAGATATTTTTGGTGGAGGATTTGGCGGAGGAGGTTTCGGCGATTCAATATTTGATATATTCTTCGGATCTTCTGGCCAAAGAGGTGGCACTTATAGACCACAAAGAGGCAGAGATCTAAAAACAGGCATATCTATAACACTTGAAGAGGCATATACAGGAACAAAAAAATCTCTTAAGATGAACAAAGGATTAAAATGCTCCGATTGTCAAGGATCTGGTTCAAAAGGCGGATCGCCACCAAAAGTATGTCCTGCTTGTGGGGGCTCTGGAAGGGTCCAAGCTAGAAGAGAAACTGTTTTTGGTACATTTGCAACAGTAACTGCATGCAACACTTGTGGTGGAAGGGGAAAAGTTATAGTAGAGAAGTGCCCTAAATGTGGTGGCAGTGGCAGTGTACGTGGAGAAAAAACTATCAATATCGATATACCTAAAGGAATTGAAGACGGAACGACTCTTAGAGTGTCCCAAGAAGGTGAGATGGGATCTCTTGGGGGGCCACCTGGAGATTTATATGTTGAAATTAGAGTTCTTCCGCATAGTAATTTCAAGAGAGAAGGAGCTGATTTAGTTTATTCCCAATCAATTAGTATGGCCCAAGCTGCGTTGGGGTGCTCTTTATCCGTACCCACAATTGATGGAAAAGCAAACGTTAAAGTTCCTCCTGGAACACAGCCGGATACCATATTAAGACTAAAAGCTAAAGGAATGCCAAAACTTAGAGGATTTGGAACTGGAGATCTACTTGTAAGAATAAAAGTGGAAATTCCAAAGAATTTAACATCTGAAGAGAGAGATATATTAAAAAAATATGCCCAGATCAGAAGAGAAGAGATTAACTGAATCAAAATGTAAATATTTCTTTTTAGTAAATCTTTTTCTGAAATTAATTATTCTGAATACGTTCAAGAAACTCAAACGCTTTACCTGTTAAATAATCATTTTGATTACCAAAATCACTATTAATACTCATGTGTGATTTGTCTAAAGTAGGTACTAGCTCTGAATAAAAATTAAATTCTCTCAATTTATTAACAAAATTCTCTGATTGTATATCTCTATTTCTCAAAGATCCAACTAATCCGCCGCCAGAGTATGCTATAAACATTGGAGGTATATCCTTATCTTTTTCCACATAGGTTACAGGAGAAGAATATATTAAGAATTCAGGATCTTTTCCAAACGTAAGAATATATGCTTCAGGTATATTATTATAGGTTTTATACAAAAGATCTAAATCATAAACTGCATCGAGGGATATAACCCCTTTTATGTTATTAAGATTCAAACTATTCTCTTTTAAGTACCTTTCATCTGTCGATACCAAAGTTACAAGGTGGGCCCCAGCAGAATGGCCCATTAAATATATTTGTTTTTTATCCCCTCCATAATTTTCTGCATTGGCATAAATCCAAGCTATAGCCTTTCCAACGTCTTGTACATGAACCGGAAATTTAGCGTTAGGAGAAAGCCTATAATTAATTGATATAAAAATAAATCCTTTTTCTGTAAATGCAAGCGGTTTTAGACCTACACTAGTTTTATCTCCTAATCTCCACGCTCCACCGTGCACATAAATCATAATTGGTTTTAATTCTTCTGAATTTGTTGTATATATGTCCAAACTATTGAGCTTTGGATCGACCCCCTTTATTGAATCATATTGAATATCATAATATTTTAAAAGAGAAGTTGAATCTTGAGTATTATTTTCAATGCTTAAACAACAAGCCATTATAATTAAAAAAATAAGCAAAATAAATAATTTGTAAGTCATAATATCTCCATACATTATTGATTTAATATTAGAACTTTATATATTAAAAGAAACATTAGTATTAAAAGTTTAAGACTATAAATTAGAGTATATATTTCAAGATGAACTAATTATAGATAATAATAACCTATAAATAGTATTGTATAATTTTTATTATATATGTTAGCGAGGTAAATAAATGAAATATCTTAGAGAACACATTGGTTCAAATGGAAAAAAAACAAGCCCGCGTCTCCTAGAAGGATTAAAAAACTTCATTATAGATATAGATGGAGTTATTTGTGATGATATACCTAATGAAGAGCCTGAAAGAATGTCAACAGCCAATGAAATTCCTAATGCAAAGGCAACTATTAATAAGTGGTATGAGGAAGGGCACATTATCACGTTTTTTACTTCTAGAACTGAAAAAGAAAGAGACGTAACTGTTAAATGGTTGGAAGATCATGGATTTAAGTACCACAATATTATTTTTGGAAAACCAAGAGGCGGAAATTACCATTACATAGATGACAAAGATATCAGAGCTACTAGATTTGAAGGTAAATTCGGAGATTTTGTTAAAAAAACAAAAGAAATACAAGTTTTTGAATAATATGAGAAGATATTTTTATCAATCCAAAAAACTTCAAAAAATATAGTATTTTTTTCTCTTAGAGAATATAAAGAAAAGCATATAAATTTTATTTATTAAATAGTATATATGAAAAAAATCTTCTACTTTATTTTGTTTGTAATTATATTTTTATCTTTGCTGTTTTACCTTATTGATTATACCAACATAATACTTAATAAAATATATTATAGTTTTTTAACAATAACATTAACATATCTCATTTTTAAATATTTTTTTCAGGATAATATTTCAAATAAAATTAAGGATTCTAAAACAAGATATTCATTTAAAAAAACGATATATGTACTTTATATAATACTCACCGCCACAATAATTATTAGAATTTGGGTTCAAGATACTCAAACATTAGTTATATCGTACGGTCTTTTTGCCGCGGGTGTAGCAATCTCCTTACAAGAATTTTTTAAGAATTTTGTTGGAGGAATAGTATTATTCGTGACTAGAGAATATAGTGTAGGCGATAGAATTGAAATCAAAGGCAAATATGGGGATGTAATTGATATCGGAATCTTGAATACAACTTTACTTGAGATAAGAGAATGGGTATCTTCAGATCAACCTACAGGGAGATTGTCTATAATTCCAAATGGCCAAATATTATATGCAACTGTCAATAATTATACTAAGGACAATAAATACATTTGGGATGAGATTGAAATCCCAATATCTTACGAGAGTAATTGGGAGAAAGCCATAATACTAATTGAAGGAATTGTAAAAGAATATACAAAAGAAATTGTTATAAATGCTGAAAAAGAAATCTCTGAATTAAGTAATAAATATTACCTATCTAATAAAGCAGTTGTCCCAGAAGTCTATATATCTCTAACAGACAATTGGATTAATTTCAATGTAAGATACATTGTTGAAGTAAGGGAAAGAAGGAAAGTTTATAGTGATTTAAGTAAATTATTTTTAAAGGCTATACAAAGTTCTGAGGATATAAATATTGCATCTGAGACTCTTAAAGTGTCTTAATATATTTTTTATTTAGGTATGTTTTTATATTTGTTTGACATAACCAATTCATGAGCTATGAAACTACTTCAAATTTATCTTTTTACAATAGTTTGAGTAAAAAAATTGATAAGTTAGATATACCCATATCAAAAGAAATTAAAATGTTCACATGTGGACCTTCTATATATAGGAAGCCACATATTGGTAACTATAGAACGTTTTTATTTGAGGATATACTCCAAAGATATTTGGAATACATGGGTTATAATGTGACGAGATTAATGAATTTTACAGATATTGAAGATAAAGCAATTGAAGAAGCTAAAAGTAAAGGAATATCCGTAAACGAATTGACAAAAAAAATAGCGGATATATTTCATGATGAAATAAAACTTCTCAACATTAAGACGCCCACATATATAGTAAGA